>JANPBE010000437.1:0-5881 GCA_031430295.1 Phyllobacterium sp. | reverse complement strand
GATTGATGGAATAATGACAGCGCATTAAGCACATTCCGGCAATTATTCCCCTTCAATTCACTCGGTCCAATCATTACATGGGACGGACTATTGAAGGATACCTGTCTTGCTGACATCGCTACAAGATGAATTAAAACTCTCACTCGGCACGCTTTCGGAGCGATTGGTTGGCCTTGCAAATCCTTCCGTGCGCGTAGGTGTCTCCGGCCTGTCGAGGGCTGGAAAAACCGTGTTTATCACCTCTTTAGTGCATAATTTGCTGCACGGCGGGCGGTTGCCGCTGTTTGCTCCCTATCGGGACGGGCGTATATCATCCGCAAAACTGGAGCCGCAGCCGGACGACACCGTGCCGCGCTTTGCCTATGAACCGCATATCAAAGAGCTGCTCGATAAGCGCACCTGGCCGCAATCCACTCGTGCCATTTCGGAGTTGCGACTGACGATCCAATATGAATCCGCATCCGGCTGGAATCGAATGTTTGCGCCGGGTAGCTTGAGCGTAGACATTGTGGATTATCCCGGCGAATGGCTGCTGGACCTTCCATTGCTCACCAAATCATTCGCAGAATTTTCTCAAGAAGCGCTCGAACTTAGCGCTCTGCCTTTGCGGGATGACCTGTCTGAAAAATGGCGCAAACTGATTGCCTCAGTCGATCCGGCAGCACCGGAGGATGAGATTTTAGCGCAGAAACTCAACGCGGAATTTACCAGCTATTTGCGCGCCTGCCGTGCCGATGAGCGTGCACTTTCAACGCTACCGCCGGGCCGTTTTCTCATGCCCGGAGACATGGAAGGATCACCCGCGCTGACCTTTGCACCTTTGCAAAATCCGACCAATAAATCCTATCCTCGAGGCTCGCTTTGGGCCATGATGGAACGGCGCTACGAGGCCTATAAAACCCATATTGTGAGGCCATTTTTCTTAAATCACGTCGCCCGTTTGGACCGCCAAATTGTGTTGATCGATGCCATGCAAGCGCTCAACGCCGGACCCCACGCACTGGCGGATTTAGAGCGTGCGCTGAGCGAAATTATGACCTGTTTTCGCATCGGAAAATCCGGCTGGCTACCAAGCTTTTTTACCCACCGGATAGACAAGATTTTGATTGCTGCAACCAAGGCAGACCAGTTACATCACACCTCGCATGACAGGCTGGAAGCGCTGGTGCGAAAGCTCAGCGACAGGGCCATTGAACGGGCGGAATTCTCAGGAGCGACGGTAGATGTTTTGGCCCTCGCCGCCGTGCGCTCCACCCGTGAGGCTGGCGTCAAGCAGGGCAAGCAAGAGCTTGATGTCATTGTCGGAACGCCACTCAAAGGCGAGACAATTGGCGATGAAATATTTGACGGAAACAGCGAAACAGCTATATTTCCCGGCGACTTAACAGAAAATCCGGACTCACTTTTTGAAAGACCAGACTCAATTTCTAAAGACGCTCACATAAAGGATTGGTCGCCCGTTCGCTTTGTTCGCTTCAAACCTCCAAAGCTGGAGGCAACGAAAGACGGGCTTCTCTTATCACTTCCCCACATCAGGTTGGACCGTGCTTTGCAGTTCCTCATTGGAGATAAATTGGCATGAGCGACAGCCGCAAACCAGCAGCCTTCCGGCTGGATAGCAAGCCTGAAATTACCACCGTCGTGGAGGCAGAAAAACAGGTAAAAACCCAGCGCAAACCCGCCGCTTTGCCAAGCGTAGAATTGCTGGATCAGCCTGATGTTTTCGAGACCGAATTGACCGATTTAACGCCCATGATCCTGGACGAAAAACCGTCTGGATTCAGCATCGGAAAACTATTCTTTGGCGCACTCGGATTGCTCGTTTCACTAGGCGTCGGGCTGTGGGTGGATGGCCTGATTCGCGACCTGTTTTCACGCTCGGATTGGCTTGGATACACAGCCTTGGGACTGGCAATAATTGCCGGAATTAGCTTCCTTTTTATTCTCGGAAAGGAACTGGCGGGCCTGTCCAGATTGAACGCTGCGAGCCGTTTGCGCAGCCATGCGGATCTGGCTTTTGCGGGCAATGATACCAAGGAATCGCGTAAGATTATTGGCGAATTGGAGACGTTATTTGCCAATGTTCCCCAAACGGCAGCAGGCCGTAAGACCCTGGAGCAAACGCGTGGCGAAGTGGTGGATGGGCGTGATTTAATCAAAATCGCAGAAGCGCAACTGCTCGGTCCGCTCGATCAAACCGCGAGAACTATGATTCTAGAAAGCGCCAAACGCGTCTCAATAGTAACGGCGGTTTCGCCCCGTGCGCTTGTGGATGTTGGTTATATACTCTTTGAATCTGCGAGGCTTATACGGCGTTTGGCAGAACTTTATGGTGGTCGTCCGGGCACGCTTGGACTGTTCAGATTGTCCAAAACCGTCATCTCGCACCTTGCTGTGACTGGCACGATTGCGGTTGGCGACAGCCTCATTCAGCAGCTTGTTGGCCACGGCATAGCCGCTAGACTTTCGGCGCGGTTGGGCGAAGGCGTTATCAATGGTCTGATGACGGCGCGGGTAGGCATTGCGGCGATGGACGTGGTTCGGCCCCTGCCCTTCAACGAAATCAAGCGGCCCGGCATCGGCGATTTCATCAGCGAGTTGGTTAAATTGAACGGTTCAAAATAGTACGAATCCACCGGTAGAGAAGCGCGCGAGAAGCGGTCGGCAATCGCCCAGAGACCGCCCAGATTGGATACGCCGCGCACACGACCATGATATGCCAACCGCTCGAAAGCCGTTCACCATTTACTTCGTTTGAATATTGCGCTTGCATGACGCTTTCCACTCCGTCAAAACGTTTTGGCAACCAAGCATTAACCATTCCAATGCATGGTTAAAACTTGATTGAGATAAACCCCCGAGTGCTTGTGATGATGAAATTTGCCGCCGCTATTCTTGCCTTGACGGCTTTAAGCTCAATGCCCGCTTTGGCAAATGATAGCGACAGCGCGTTCTTTAAAAAGGTCACTGGCAAATGGGCCGGCCCCGGCGAAATTGTTGCGGGTAAATATAAGGGCACAAAGTTCACATGCAATTTTGATGGCTCAACAGCCACAGCTTCAAACGGCATGACAATGGACGGAACATGCCGCGTTGGCGTTTTCACGCAGGCCATGAAGGCAACTGTTGCGATGTCCGGCGGCAGCTACAAAGGTTCGTTCCTTGATGGCTCCAGCGGCAAGGGCTTGGACATTACGGCTGGCAACGTAGCGGGCAACCGCGCCACATTTTCGCTAAACCGCAAGCAGCTAAACGGCGCGATGCTTGCCCGCCTCAGCGGTGATAGCGCGATGAACGTCACGATTTCAGTGCGGGTCAACAAAGACATGGTTCCCGTAATCGGCATGAGCCTAAAGCGCTTGGACGATACGGCGACAGGCACAGTCGCGAAGCAATAATCAGGCGGGCTGATACCAGCCAGCTTTTTCCACAACGCTCATATTTGTACGGTCTGAGAGAACGGCGAGTTCATATATTGACTTGCCGTGATAGCGCGTATCGCCAGCAATTTCCGCCAAGGGCACAAGCACAAACGCGCGGTCACCGATGCGCGGATGCGGAACGACCAACCCCGGCTCCTCAATCATCTCACTGCCAAAAAACAATATATCCAAATCAATTGAGCGCGGCCCCCAGCGAATATCGCGCACCCGCTTTAGATCCTGTTCGATGGCGAGACACAGCTCTAAAAACGCGCGGGGCAACAGCGATGTTGAAATCGCGGCACAGGCGTTGAGAAAGTCCGGCTGATCTGTCAGGCCCCAAGGGGGCGTGCGCCAAACCGAGGATGTGCGCAATACGTGGCAAGCCTCATTTGCATCAAACGCCGCCAGCGCCGCCCGCATAGCATTGAGCGGGTCACCAAGATTGCCGCCAAGCCCGACAAGAACTTGGTTTTCAGCGCGGCTCGACAACCGTCACCTCGACATAATCCAACACACCGGGAACTGGCGCGTTTGGCTTGCGCACAGTAATTTCGGCTTTAGTAATTTGTGGAAAAGTCTCGCGCAGCGCCCGCGCAACCCGCAGCGCAAGCGCCTCAATCAAATAGCGCCGCTCACCTTTGATAATCTTCTCGATCACTTGGAAGGCTTTGCCATAATCCACCGTGCCATGAATGGAATCATTTTCCATCGCATCGCCCGCCGAAACGCTCAAACGTGCGTCGACATAAAAGCGTTGGCCCAAAAACTCCTCCTCATCATGAACACCATGACGGGCGAAGAAAGCGCAGTTTTTCATGAAAATTTCGTACATCTGCGCTCCTTATCGCGTTGCATGACTTTAGGAAATCATGCCCCGCTAAATACTTTCATTTCGTATCAATCAGCCACGAGCGCTGGGCTTACCCGGCGCACGCTTCATACCAAGCATAGCATCGCTGAGCAAAAGCGCATCCCTGTTGAAAGCGACATTGTGCACCCGAAAAAGGTCAGCGCCCGCCAATCTTAAGATGGCCGATGAGGCGGCAGTGGCCACATCGCGCTCCTGCGCTTCGCGGCCCGTGATATTGCCCAAAAACCGCTTGCGCGACGTGCCGACCATCAAAGGAAAGCCGAGGTCTTTTAATTCACGAAAGCGCACCATGAGTTCAATGTTATCTTCGCTGGTCTCCTTCGCGAACCCAAAGCCGGGATCGAGCACAATCGCTTCGCTGGCAATGCCTGCTTTCGTAGCAATTTCCAGTGACTGGCGCAGGAAATGCCGCTGGTCATCAATTGCGTCGGCAAGTTTGGCGCGGTCCCGCCCTGTGTGCATGATGCACAGCCCTGCCCCCGTTTCAGCGGCAACGTTGGCAATGCTCGGCTCGCGCTGAAGACCCCACACATCATTGACGATGTGCGCACCCACCCGCACAGCCAGCCGCGCGGTTTCTTCGCGGTAGGTATCAATGGATAAAATCGTCTCGCCCGCCAGCGCCTCAATGAGCGGCAGCACGCGGCGCTGCTCTTCCTTGGCGCTAACCGCCACAGCATTCGGCTTGGTCGACTCGCCGCCAATATCAATAATCGTCGCGCCATCCGCCAGCATTGCGCGGGCTTGAATGAGCGCCGCATCAACGCTCGCAAACTGCCCGCCATCGGAAAAACTATCCGGCGTGACATTGAGAATGCCCATGATGATGGCCTTCGGCCCGAGCCGAAGAGTGCGATTATGCGCGAGTTGCCAAGTTGTGTTCATGGCACCCTCACCCGCAAATTAGTGGTAAACATCGCTGCGGTGTCCAACCTTGACAACAAGGATGCTGATGGTTTTGTCCTGAATGTCACAAATAAACCGATAATCGCCAACCCTATACTTCCATAGATCGCCCAAACGCGAACCCTGCAATGCAGCGCCAAGCTCGCGCGGATTATGCATTAGGGCTAGTCGCTGATTGAGATACAACAAAATTCGTTTGGCAGGCTCGGATCCAAGTTTGTCAAGACTCTTCGATGCCGATTGGGAAAGCTCAATCTTCCATGCCATATCGCTTCATCACATCTTCAAGCGGAATTGTCGTTGTTCTGCCGGCTTTGATGTCCTCAAGGACTTTTTCCGCATCATACAAGTCTTCAAGGTCATCAATGTGCTCGATTATGGCCTCGCGGGCGTAAAAAGTCTTAGTACGCCCTGTCCTTTTGGCCAGCGCATCAAGGCGGGCTTCCAATTCAGGCGATAAACGGATTGCAAGCATGACAATACTCCTTTGCTATACATGTATAGCAAATTGGGGGCATCGTCCATCGGTATGATGTTGTTCTAAATCAACACGTAAACAAATACGTGGAAGTCGGTAGATCAATCCTGCCGAAAACTAAATCTTGAAATCCGTATCGCTGCCGACGCCCAGTTTCTTCTGCAAATTGGTCGATGATGTCGTATATTGGAACACGATGCG
>JANPBE010000436.1:0-2759 GCA_031430295.1 Phyllobacterium sp. | reverse complement strand
ACAGCGGTTTCAATCGCGGCGGAACGGTTATGGCCGCTTATGCTGCCCGCGCTTTTTGTCGTCGCTGCATTCCTAATTGTCTCTTGGTCAGGCCTTTTCCGGAGCCTTGAACTCTACCCGCGTATTGCAATCGGGGCTGTTCTCATGCTGGCATTTGCCGCCAGCCTGTGGCCGCTGCTGCAGTTCCGCATTCCTTCCAATCTTGATGTCGAACAACGATTAGAGGCCGCTAATCATCTCTCTCACCAAGCTTTATCGGTGCAGACGGATCGTCCTGTTGGCGCTGAAACGGATGTATCGGTCGCGCTTTGGCAAGAGCACCAGCGCCGCATGGCCGCCAAACTCAATGACGTGCGCCCCGATCATCCCCGCCCGCAAGTGCACGAACGCGACACCTATGGTCTGCGTGCCCTGCCCGCGCTTGGACTTTTTGTTGCATTTGCCTATTCGCTCGGCGGACATGGCGGTGCGCTGACTGATATTTTGCATGGGGCCGCTGCCATTCCACCGCTGCCGCCACGCATTGATGCGTGGATAACCCCGCCGCGCTACACAGGCCGCGCACCGATTTTCTTAAGCATGACGGCTCCGGCTACACCATTAAACGTGCCGGAAAATTCAGAATTTACCGTCCGCGTGGCTGGCAATACACAAGACCCATACAGCCTGACGGGCGGCGTTGCCGCGCCGGCAACTACGCCTGTAGAAAGCAAAGAGGCCACACAAGTGGCGGCATCGTCCAACCAAGTGCTGACAACCAAACTGGCGGTGGATGGTGCGATCACTTTGAACAATGGTACCTCCCAAATCGCATCGTGGCCGTTCACGATCATCAAAGACTCAGCGCCGACGATAGAGTTCACTGGCGACCCAACTGTAGCCAGCAATGGCACGTTGACACTGCCCTATTCCGTAAAGGACGATTACGGCGTCACGTCCGCCAAGGCGCAATTCGCGCTGCAAGGCGCACCGGATGCCGCGCCGCTTTTCACCATAGATGATTTGCTCTTGTCTCTGCCGCGTCGTAGCAGCGCGGATGGCAAAGCCAAGACCTCCAAGGATTTGACCGCAAGTCCGCTTGCGGGAAACCAGTTCCAGATAACGCTCAGCACCAAAGACGCCGCCGGTCACGAAGCGAAGAGCGCTACCAAAACAATCACCTTGCCGGAATATTACCTCGCCTCACCGCTCGCCAAAGCGCTGCAAGAGGACCGCCGCACACTGGCTGCCGACACCAAAGCCCAAAATACAGTGCTGGATTATCTAGATGCGCTGATGGTCCGTCCTGAAGAAACTATCAATAATGCCAGCCACTTTCTTGGCATCAGCAGCGGCCACGAGCGGCTAACTTTAGCAAAAACCGATGATGAATTGCGAGATGTGGTCGCCTATCTGTGGGACATCGCCAAAGCCATTGACAAAAGCTCGCTATCTGATGCCGAGCGCCGCTTAAAACAAGCGCAAGACAAACTGGCCGAAGCCTTGGAAAAGGGCGCAAGTGACGAGGAAATCACCAGGCTGATGCAAGAGCTGCGCTCGGCGATGAATGATTATATGAAAGAGCTAGCAGAGAACGCCAAGAAAAATCCATCCACCGCCAAAAACGATCCGAACACGAAAGAGTTGCGCTCCTCTGATCTTGAGAAAATGCTCAACAAGCTCGAAGACCTCGCCAAGCAAGGCGCAAAAGATCAGGCCAAAGAGTTACTCTCACAACTCAACGACATGATGAACAATCTGCAAGCGCAAAACGGCCAAGGCAAGGATGGTGAAGGCGGCGGTGAAATGGACCAGAAGCTGAACGAGCTTGGCAAGCTACTGCAAGATCAGCAAAAGCTACAGCAAGATACATTCAAACAAGACCGTGAGAGCCAGAATGGCGATCCTAACGGGGAACAAGGTGACCAAGGTCAAGGTGGCGAGCAGCCGGGACAACAAGGTGACCAAGGTCAAGGTCAACAAGGCCAAGGCAGCAAGCCGGGCCAAGGCAAAGATGGTGGCTCTGGTGGGCTTCAACAACGGCAGAATGAATTGGGCGACCGGCTTCAGGGTATGATGGATGGCCTTAAAGGGCTAGGCCTCGACCCCGGCAAAGAATTTTCTGATGCCGGCAAAGCCATGGGCCGCGCAGGCAAAAATTTGGGTGAAGGCAAATCAGGTGATGCTGTTGGCGATCAGGCCGATGCATTGGATGCACTTCGCAAAGGCGCGGCAGGCCTCATGAACCAAATGAAGCAGGCGATGGGCGACAAAGGCGGTGGCCAACAACCCGGCGGTAAGAAATCCGGCGGCGAGAAAGATCCGCTCGGAAGGCCGCGCCAGTCCAACGGACCGGACATGGGCCAAGCCACAAAAGTGCCTGACGAAATAGACGTGCAGCGGGCGCGCGAAATATTGGAAGCTATCCGCAAGCGACTCGGTGATTCTCTCAGCCCTGAAGTAGAGCGCAGCTACCTGGAGCGATTGTTGAACTTCGATTGAGTGAATATTGCTCTACTCGGCGATGCTTTTACTTGTTACGTGAGGTAAATCGCACCATTGTTGCATTTATCCTCATATAATGCTGTTTTGTCGCATTGAGTTTGATGCGGTTCATAATGAATCCACAGATTACAGAATGTGGAGGAATTTATGCTACCATTTCCGGGGGGGATTGGTGCGACAGCTAACGGACTACTGGTATTTTCCGTCGTCGCGGCAGTTTTGTTTTTGTTCACGTTGCGATCACAGCCTTCATTGAAGCGGGCCATTATCAAAAC
>JANPBE010000435.1:0-6198 GCA_031430295.1 Phyllobacterium sp. | reverse complement strand
CCGTCGATCGGGTCGAGCACCCAGGTCAGCCCGGATGTCCCCGCTTTCGCGCCAAACTCTTCGCCCAATATGCCGTGGTCAGGAAACTTTGCCTCGATGAGCGCGCGCAAAGCCATTTCGCAAGCGCGGTCGCCCTCGGTGACAGGGTCATAGGCTTTGATACCGCCGACCATGCCTTTGTCATCAATGCTGCCATTCATGCGAAAGCGTGGCATAGTCTCGGCGGCAGCGGCGGCGGCGAGTTCTAAAAAGAAATCTTGAGTGACGGGCATTCTAAAGTTCCAAACGTAATTATTCCGCAGCGAGCGGATATCGATAGGCTAATCGGCCAGCTTGGCGGGCAAAGGCAAGCGAAAACTGTTCCAGCGCCACTTGCAACGAGGCAAATCCGCTGGTCAGTTCCAGTGTCACTTCATCCATATAAAGCGCGCGGTTGATTTCAATTTGCAGCGCATGGAAAGCATGACGCGGACGGCCATAATGCTCGGTGATATAGCCGCCAGCATAAGGCTTGTTGCAGACAACAGAGAACCCAAGCGCCTGCAATGCATCAATCGCGCAGTCAGTGATATCCGGCGCGGCACTGGCACCAAAGCGATTGCCCAGCACAATATCGGGGCAAAAACCCTGTGGCCCGATCTTCAGCGAAGACGGCATAGAGTGGCAATCCAGCAAAATCACTTCGCCAAATTGCTGATGCGTGCGAGAAAGCAGCGCCCGCAGCGTGCGGTGAAACGGCTTATAAACCCGTTCAATGCGCTGCAAGCCCTCATCCACCGGAATGCGGCGACCATAAATCTCAACCCCCTCGCCCACAATGCGCGGCACAGAGCCCAGCCCGCCCGCCACGCGGGGCGAACCAATGTTGGCGTGCGCAGGCAGCGCGCCATCAAACATGCGCGGGTCTAGCTCGTATGGCTCGCGGTTAACATCCACATAAGCGCGGGGAAAATTGGCTGTGTGCAGCGCCATGCCGTGGCTAACCACGGGTGCAAACAGCCCGTCCACATGGCAATCTTCAGACTTGCGCAAAGTTTTGGCATCCAGCCGCGTTTGGCTGGCAAACTCTTGCGGATAATAACGCCCGGAGTGCGCAGAATTAAAAACCACCGGATTCAGTGCCTCAAGCGGCTCACTGACATGTGAGACCGGAACACCGAAAAAATCTGCGCTTGAGGACATAAGGCGTTGTTACTCTTGGCTAATATTTCCAATTTGTCAGGCGATCATCACCATGTCCAGAAAAGAAGTGCGCAGCAAACCACAAAATCATGCTATCACAATCAAATAGATTGAAAGCTCAGCAACAAAGTAACCCGATTTTTACCATCCTCGTCAATGATTGGGCCGAATCGACAATGGGCTTTGCGCGACTACGGGGGCCGCGCTACTGGAATGGACATAATGAACAAAATTTTGCTGGCTGAAGATGATGATGATATGCGCCGCTTTCTGGTGAAAGCCTTGGTAAAGGCGGGCTATCAGGTCAGCGACTTTGACAATGGTGCCAGCGCCTATGAGCGCCTGCGCGAAGAACCATTTTCGCTGCTGCTCACAGATATTGTGATGCCGGAAATGGACGGCATTGAGCTGGCTCGCAGAGCCACCGAAATTGATCCTGATTTGAAAGTCATGTTCATCACAGGTTTCGCCGCCGTTGCGCTCAACCCCGATTCCAACGCGCCAAAGGATGCGAAAATCCTCTCCAAGCCGTTCCATCTTCGCGATCTGGTTAACGAAGTCGAAAAGATGCTCAAAGCGGCGTAAGGTCGTTTTGTGGCAATCAAGGTGGATACTCTTTGAAAAACCGCCATGCTGGAGCAGTTGGTGTGATTTTCGAGAACTGGAGCGGAGCGTACTACAGTAGGTGAGCACCGGAAGCGCAAGAAAATCGCATCAAATGCGCCAGTAGGGCGGATTTATCACAGGGTATCCGGTTGACGGCAGCGCGCCAGTATGGTGTATGCCGCTTCACGAATGGGCGTATAGCTCAGCGGGAGAGCACTACATTGACATTGTAGGGGTCACAGGTTCAATCCCTGTTACGCCCACCATTCGTTCCTCAGGGCAAGTTACCATATTTGGTTTCACTAGAAATCCATTTCCATTTGGCTCTTTTCTTTCTTCGCCGCTGCGCGTTTGGGCTGCTTGTTGCGGCTGCCCAGTTTTGCGTTGACTTGTCTGGCCGCATCCCTGAACCCCTCGCCTTTCCAGCGCTTGCCAATCTCAGCGCGGGCGAATTTCATCGCACTAGCGTGGTCCACAATTGGAGCGGGGTAGCCTTGCGGTGGGGTTTCCAGCCGCCATGGCTCATGGATAAACTGGTTAGATACATCCTTCAGCTCCGGCACATAACGGCGGATGAATTTGCCTTCAGGATCGTGGTCGAGTGATTGTTTCACCGGACTATACATCCGGATCGCGTTGATGCCTGTGACGCCGGATTGCATTTGAAACTGCGAATAATGAATGCCCGGCTCATAGTCCGTGAACAGCCGCGCCAGAAAAGGTGCTGTTACGCGCCAATCCAGCCAGAGATGATAGCTGGCAAATGACACCAGCATTGCCCGCATACGAAAATTGATCCAGCCATTTTGGATGAGCGAGCGCATACAGGCATCGACCAGTGGGTATCCAGTATTGCCGCTCTTCCACGCCTCAAAATAGAGCTCGTTGTGGAAAGGCTCGCGCATGCCTTCAAAGGCGCGGTGCATGCAATGGGTTTCAATGCGCGGCTGCTGCTCAAGTTTTTGCACAAAGTGACACCGCCACGCGAGGCGAGACAGAAAGGCATTGAGGTTGCGGCGAAATGCCAGCGCATCCGCGCTATCTATATTTTTCAACTCGACGAGCCGGGCTTTCACCGCCTGCTCAATCTCACGCACCGAAAGCGAACCATAGGCAATATGCGCAGATAACCGCGAGCAATGCCGCGCGGAAACGCCGGGCTTGGAAATCGTCATCATATATTTGCGCGAACGATCATGCAGGAACGTATTTAGAACATGCAGCGCCTCACCCCGCCCGCCCGTTTGCACATGATAAATTGGCTCAGGCCCGAACAGCGCATCATATTTGCGCGGTGTATCACCGGGCACAATATCTGGCAGAGAGGCAAGTGCAAGCGGCGGCGCAATCAGCGGCGCTGCCATTCGCGCATCACGCAATTTCGACCAGCCATCACGGTTCTTGAGCCGTCGCACCACGCCATGAGACGGGTATTCGTGCCAGATAATACCATTGTCCTGACACCATCGCGACACAGCTAAATCGCGCTTATAAGTCCACGCATTGCCGGTTTCTTCATGCGAGTGCAGATCAAAAGCACCGTATCGTTGCGCAAACTCCGCCAGCACACCGCTAACCGCACCGACACGAACCACCAGCGGCGCACCAAGGGCGGTTAGTTCGGTGCGCAATTCGCTCAAGCAATCATGGATAAAATGCCAATGCCGCCGTGATACGTCCGGTAGCGCCCAATAGTCTGGCTCAACTATGTACAGCGGGATGACCGGCATACCCGAAGCCGCCGCTGCCGCAAGTGCAGCGTGATCACAGACGCGCAGATCGCGTTTGAACCAGATAATTTGTGGCTTTGTCATTATGTCGCGTTTTCCGTACACTCAGTAAAAGCATGTAGAGCGAAAATGCTTTCATGGAATGGCGCAAATAAATAGCAGCCCTAACTCAATGTCCGCTTCACCGCATCGTGCCACTTAGCGATCCGCACTTTGCGTAATTTTGCATCCATGTTAGGTTCAAACCGCCGCTCTCTCGCCCACGTCTTGGCAAAAGCTGCGGCCTTGGGCCAAACACCTACATATGAGCCGGCAAGCCATGCCGCGCCGAGCGCTGTGGTTTCCATGACAATCGGCCGGTCCACAGGCGCGTCAAGAATATCGGACAGGCGCTGCATGGTCCAATCGGACGCGACCATGCCACCATCGACGCGTAGCACGTTGCAGGTGGCGCTGCCTTTCCAGTCTTTGCGCATAGCGCTGATGAGATCGTAAGTCTGGTAGGCGACTGATTCCAGCGTGGCTTTGGAAATTTCAGCTGGTCCAGAATTGCGTGTCAGACCATAGATCGCGCCTCGCGCATCGGCATCCCAATAGGGCGCGCCGAGACCGACGAAGGCAGGAACCACGATGACATCTTGTGTGGGGTCAGCGCTTTGCGCCAACGTGCCGGTTTCAGACGCCGTTTTGATAATTTTCAAACCATCGCGCAACCATTGAACCGCCGCGCCTGCCATAAAGATGGAGCCTTCCAAAGCATAAGTCGTTTTGCCACCTAGGCGAAAGCCAATGGTCGTAAGCAACCGGTTTTTCGAGCGCACCATATCAGTGCCGGTGTTCATAAGGGCAAAGCAGCCAGTGCCATAGGTGGATTTCATCATGCCCGGTTCAAAGCACGCCTGCCCCACCATCGCCGCCTGCTGATCACCCGCAACGCCGCAAATGGGAATAGACGCACCGAAAAGTTTGGCATCCGTTACGCCAAAGTCCGCTGCGCAATCTTTCACTTCCGGCAGCATGGCGACAGGTATCTTGAGCAACTTCAAAAGCTCAGCGTCCCACTCATTGGTAGCAATATTATATATGAGCGTGCGCGAGGCATTGGTGGCGTCCGTTGCGTGAACCTTGCCGCCGGTTAGCCGCCAAATCAAAAAGCTGTCGACCGTACCGAATTTTATTTCACCCTTTTCAGCACGTTTGCGCGAACCGGGAATTTTATCCAAAAGCCAAGAGAGCTTCGTGCCGGAAAAATAGGGGTCGAGTAGCAAGCCTGTTTTCTTAGTGAAAAGCGGCTCCAAGCCCTGTTTTTTCATTTTGAGGCAAGTGGCAGACGTGCGGCGATCATGCCAGACAATGGCGTTATGAACAGGCTTACCCGTTACCGCGTCCCATACCACGACGGTCTCGCGCTGGTTGGTAATGCCGATGGCCGAAATATCTGAAGCGGTAAGGCTTGCCTTTTTCAGCGCTGTCTTCACGGCAAATAGCACTGTCGCCCAAATTTCTTCAGGATCATGCTCCACCCAGCCGCTCTGCGGAAAGATTTGCGTGAACTCTTTCTGGCCGGTCCCAATCGGGCGCATGGTTTTGTCAAAAACGATCGCGCGCGTGGATGTGGTGCCTTGATCTATGGCGAGAATAAAACCGGTCATAATGAATTCCTCCGGCAAAAGCTTTTTCACGAATTTTACACGCAAGACAAGTGCAGCACTGGCAAAAAGGCCTTGCTTTCTGCTATGCGAGTTCAAGTGAATTTGGGATAAGGAAGCTGACAAGTGACAATTAAGATTGGCGTTATCGGACTTGGCAAAATCGCGCAGGATCAGCACCTGCCTTGCATCGCTAAAAATAGCGATTTTGAACTTGCCGCAGTCGTCTCATCCCGCCCATCTGATCTTGGTGTGCCTTCATTCAAAACCCCCGCCGAAATGTTGGCTGGAGCAAAACTAGACGCCGTCGCGATCTGCACACCGCCATCCGTGCGCCGTGGCATCGCACTGGAATGTCTGTCCGCTGGCGTCCATTTATTGCTGGAAAAGCCGCCGACACCGACCATTTCCGAATTTGCAGATTTAAAAGCCCGCGCTAACGCCTCAGGTAAAGTGGTGTTCCAAACTTGGCATTCGCGTTTCAACAAAGCAGTTGCGGAAGCCAAGCGCTTGCTTGCCGGCCAGCGCGTGACGCGGCTGCATGTGTCGTGGAAAGAAAGCGTTTGGCAATGGCATCCGGGGCAAGAGTGGATTTGGGAGCCGGGTGGCTTTGGCGTATTTGATCCAGGCATCAATGCGCTGTCCATCGTTACAGAGATTTTGCCAAGTCCTGTATTTGTGGAAAAGGCCGATTTGCTAACCCCCGCCAACCGCTTCACACCCATTGCGGCGAACATTCAATTCCGTAGTGCTGACGGCAGCGATGCCGATCTCACGGCGGAGTTTGACTGGCGACAAAAGGGCGAGCAAAGCTGGAATATCGATGTGGAAACAGCAACGCATAAGCTAAAGCTTACGCATGGGGGCGCACGGCTTTCGGTCAATGGCGTTGAAACCATTGCTGCGCCCTCTGAGGAATATGAGGAAATTTATTCGCGCTTTGCAGCACTGGTTAAATCCGGCACGTCCGAAATGGACGGCTCACCGCTGGAACTGGTGGCGGATTGTATGATGTTGGGGCGGCGTTCAGA
>JANPBE010000434.1:0-3740 GCA_031430295.1 Phyllobacterium sp. | reverse complement strand
AATATGGCGAACAGCAAACTCCATGCCAATGCGGGCAATCAGTTCGAAGCCCGTCAACGTGCCGCTGGCCTTCGCCGCATTCAAAAGTGCCAGCGCCTTATCCGGACTTTCCGTGCCCACAAAAGCGACTGCCCTGCCCTTGGGTTTCGGGAACAATTTCAGCACCGCTGCGGTAATTATCCCCAGCGTGCCTTCCGCGCCGATGAACAGATCTCGCAAGTCGTAACCGGTGTTATCCTTAGCCAGGCGCTTCAGTCCGTGCATAATTTCGCCTGTAGGCAGCACCACTTCAAGGCCGAGACATAATTCGCGCGTATTGCCATAGGCCAGCACCGCCGTGCCGCCCGCGTTAGATGAAAGATTGCCGCCAATCATGCAGGAGCCTTCCGAGCCCAGCGACAGCGGAAACAGGCGGTTGATATTATCCGCCGCATCCTGAATGGTTTTCAGCACCACGCCCGCTTCCACCACCATCGTATTGCCAGTGGCATCCACATCGCGGATTTGGTTCATCCGCGCCAGAGAGAGGATGACCGCCGTATTAGTACGGTCCGGCGTTTGTGCGCCAACCAGTCCCGTATTGCCACCCTGCGGCACAATCGGCGTGCCAGTTTCGCTGGCGAGCTTCATGATGGCCGCCACTTCATCCACGCTCTTCGGCTTCAAAACCAGCGACGACAGCCCATGATATAGGTCACGATTTTCAGTCAAATGCGGCGCGATGTCGTGGGAGGTAACCAGCGCATTGCCCGTGCCAACAATGGCGCAAAACTGTTCGAGCAAATCTTGACTAAGGCTCATATCGCATCCCAATTCACGTCTCTTGGCGCGGCGGCGCGCATCAAACGGTCGTTTATCGCTTCCCCTAGACCGCTCATGGTAATCGGCTCCACGGCAATCATCGTTGCGCCGCTTTGGTCCAGTCGGTTCAAATAATCAAACAGATTTGCCGCTGCCTCGTTCACATCACCGGTCGGTGATAAGTTAAGCACTGCTTTGGCATTTTCAACGCCGCAAAATCGTCGCGGGCCAAATGCCAACAGCGCCTCACCGGGCAAAATGCGCACCGCATCCAGTCGCACTTTGGCGCGCGGCGCATAGTGTGAAGCCAGCATTCCCGGCGCTTCGATTGCCGCGCGCTGGTCCGCCCGCGCCAGTGCAAACCCGAGCACGGCCTCGATGGCCTCCGCCGCGATACCGCCGGGGCGCAACATTGTTGCCACGCCATTCTCAACCTTGATGATGGTGGACTCCACGCCAACTGGCGATGCCCCGCCATCCAAAATCAATTCAATTTTCGTGCCCAAATCGGCATCCACGGCCTGCGCTGAAGTCGCGCTAATCTTGCCGGATGAGTTTGCGCTCGGTGCGGCCAGCGGGCGGCCAAGCTGTGCAATCAGCTCCCGCGTCGGCCCCTGCGGCATCCGAACGCCGATGGTGGGAAGTCCGGCTGTAACCAGCGAGGCAATTTTTGAAGCTACCGCCAGCGGCAACACCAGCGTCAGCGCGCCGGGCCAAAAGGCATCCGCCAGTTTTTGGCTCACATCATCAAATACGGCGATACGCCCAGCCATCGCCATATCAGACACATGGCATATAAGCGGGTTGAACGAAGGGCGGCCTTTGGTCTCATATATTTTTGCAACGGCCAGACCATTGGTGGCGTCCGCCGCCAGACCATAAACGGTCTCCGTCGGCACGGCGACAAGCTGCCCCGCCTCGAGCAGCACCCGTGCCGCCGCCACACCCTCTTCGTCTGCATTGCGTATCAATTGCGTACCGTTTCCGTATCCATCTCGACCAGTTAAATTCACCTACAACGCCCACACCAGCGCGGCAAGCACGGGCCCAAATTTCATTAAAATTGTATCGACCATTTCAAACGGACTGAAATCTATCTTTGCTAATGTCCCTCCACAGTTAAACAGGCGGGAGAGCCTTATGAACCATTTTAAGATGCTGGCGCTTGGCCTTTTGGTTGGCGGCCTGTTCTCGACTTCGGCGCTTGCCAGCTCTGTTTTGGTGCTGGGCGATACGCCAAAATCAGATGTTAGCTCGATTGTCTATATTGGCGACCCGGACCCTTGCGCGGACAATGCCTGCGGCACGGATGAACCTGTGGTCGAAGAAGCCTCCAATGATGGCAATGCCGCGCTGGTCGATAGTTATGGTATGCCAACGCACATGCCCATAATTATGCGCCCAAGTGTCGATGCCGGCACACCGGAGGCACCGAAGATGGCATCCGCCAAGCCAGAGACAACGCCGAAACCAGATGCGGCGGCCAAGCCAACTGCGCCTGTGGCGGCTGCGCCAGTTGCAGCGACGCCGGTAAAGCCAGCGCCTGTTACGCCGACAGCGCCAGAGACGCCTGAGGCGACCAACAAATCTACGCCTATGTGATTGATTAGCCTACGATTTTCGAGAAATCGGCGACCCGCAAGGTCGCCTTTTTCATATCATTGAGCAGCGCCAAACGGTTGGCCTTGATGGCCGCATCCGGATCATTCACCTGCACGCCCTCAAGGAACGCATCAACAGGCGCACGCAGCTTGGAAAGCGCCATCATCGCGCCTGCAAAGTCTTCCTTGTCCACGGCAAGGCCAGCCTTGTAAGTGGCATCATTTAAGGCTTCAAACAGCGCGGTTTCCACCGGCTCTTTGAACAGCCGCACGTCGATGATGTTCTCGATTTTCGTGCCCTTCTTCTCTTCAGCTGCCAAAATATTAGCCGCGCGTTTTGTACCCGCAACAAGGTTCTGGCCGTCTTCGGAGTTGATGTAGGCCGAAAGCGCCTCGACCTTGCGGGCGATTTGCAAGAGGTCATCGGCGTCTGCCGTAATCACGGCGTCAATCAAGTCATGGCGAGCGCCTTGCTCGCGGAGGTAGCCTTTCAGGCGGTCGAGGAAGAAGGCGAGGAGACTTGGTAGAATACTTAATAGAGGTTCCAGTGCAGCTACTGAAACATCCTCCCCCGCTGAAGCTTTTGATCGAAGTCGATCAAATTCAGCAAAGGTGAGTGGTTGAATTACATATTCGACTTCTGGATCAATATCTGGAGGCGATACATTTTCATATCCGTTGTTAGGGTTACCATCTATCGAAACCCGCGTAGGAAAAGATGTTATGATGCCGTTAATCGTTGCTGACAGTGTTCCCTTCATCCAAGACTGGTGAACCAATTCACGGAAAGTGCGCATGATGATTTCACTAAGTCGAAGTGAGATCCCGCGCTCCAACATTATCCGAATAACCCCCAGCGCTGCACGTCTCAGCGCAAATGGATCTTTCGAGCCTGTTGGCTTCTCATCAATCGCCCAGAAACCCACCAGCGTGTCCAGCTTATCTGCCAGCGCGACGGCTATGGCCACCGGATCAGACGGCACACGGTCTGCCGGGCCTTGCGGCTTCCAATGGTCTTCAATCGCCGCGCAGACGGATGGGTTTTCGTCCTGCATTGCTGCATATTTGCGGCCCATTAGGCCTTGCAATTCCGGAAACTCGCCAACCATTTCGGACTGGAGGTCAGCCTTGGCAAGCACGGCTGCACGGTGGGCCAGCGCGGCGAGAGCCTTCCCCCTTGCGGGGAAGGTGTCGGCAGAGCCGACGGATGGGGGTGGTGAGGAAGATGCTGTGGCTGCAGAAATTGGTGTGAGGCCTGCGCTGAAAGTAGGTTTACCACCACCCCCATCCGGCCGCTGCGCGTCCACCTTCCCCGCAAGGGGGAAGGCTATCACAGCC
>JANPBE010000433.1:0-6688 GCA_031430295.1 Phyllobacterium sp. | reverse complement strand
CTTGCGCGGCGGCGGGGCTGCTTCATTTGATACAAAATTGGTTGAGGTGTTTGGCGAGATTGCTAGTGATGAAAGCTTGGAGCCAGCGTTCCGCGCGCTGGCACTCACTCTGCCTCTCGAAGGCGACATCGCTCGTGAGATTGGCCGCAATGTTGATCCTGATGCCATATTTATCGCCCGCAATGCGCTTGTGAAATCTATCGCGGCAAAAAATTTCGACAAACTGACCGCCGTGTGGAGGAGCATGGCGGACAGCGCGGAGTTTAGTCCTGCTGCGGCTCCGGCGGGCAAGCGGGCACTGAAAAATGTGCTGTTGGATTATTTGTCGGTTCACTCCGACAATTCAGAAATGGCATCTGAGGCTTACGCAACGGCCACCAATATGACGGATCGGTTCAGCGCTCTGCTCTTACTCACTCAGCGCTTTAGCGACGCACCGCAGACCACGGCTGCTCTCAATGCCTTTGAGGCCCGCTACGGCAGTGATGGCCTTGTGATGGATAAATGGTTCTGGGCACAAGCGATTGCGCCGGGTGATGCTACGCTTGCGAATGTCAAACGCCTGACGGCGCATAGCGGCTTCTCGTTTGACAATCCCAACCGGTTGCGCTCGCTGGTTGGCGCGTTTGCCTCATCCAATCCAACAGGGTTCCACCGCGCAGATGGTGCCGGATACAGGTTCCTAGCGGATATTGTTTTGCGCGTTGACAAGGGTAACCCGCAGACCGCTGCGCGTATGCTCACCGCTATGCGCTCTTGGCGTTCTCTTGAACCCACCCGCAAAGAAAAGGCACGCGAAGCACTCGCAAGCATCGCTACTTCGCCTAACCTTTCAACCGACGTGCGCGATATTGTTGAACGTACCCTGGCGTAAGAAACCCTCGGAACCAAAACTATTTTCACCCCGAATCATTTTTTGATTCTCTTGGGCTGGACAAGGCGAATCACTAATGATTCATTACTGATGATTCGGATGTGTGATTTGCCGAAGTTGTTTCCAGTTTAATCAAAGCTCGGGGGAGCCCTAAGATGGGAAAGGCGGACGTGCATCGCGCGCCAGCAGGGAATTTGTTTGCCCGCAAACAGGCGGGTAAGCGCAAGAGTGAAGGCCTTATCGGGCCAGCGCGGCTTCTTGCTGAACCTGCCTATCAAAAGCTCTTGGCTGCGGAGCCCCTGCTGCGCCGCGCCATCCCTGCCCTTACTATAATTTTCCTGATTGTTGTCGCTGTCGCCCGCTTCTTGTCTCTGCTTGAAACCCGTGATGCCTTGCAGGCGCAGGCCGAAAACAACGTCAGCCTCACAGCTGCAATTCTTGAGGCCAAGCTGACGCCTATGCTTGCTGCCAATCATGATTTGACGCGCGGTGATATTGCGACCGTTCTTGAAATTCCGGACATCTCCGGCGTCACAGTCAACCATACGACATTGATGATTTTGGACAGCACATCGAAGGTTTTGCAAACCCGTGGTCCGGATGGTTCGTTTCAGGGCAAGCAGTTGGATCAGATGGCGGACGACGCCCAACCACTGTTTCTTTTCGGCGAAAGCGCAGGCGTCATGCGCGTCATGCTCTCCGGTCGGGAGCATTTGGTTGCACTACGGTTCTTGGGTAACAGCGGCAAATCCGCCGTTGTCGTGCAGGATTTGGATATGGTTCTGGCCGATTGGAAACAGTCTGCGTCGATGAACGTCACGCTATTTGTGCTCACGTCCGGTCTGCTTTTGGTCATTCTTTATGCCTATTTCAGCCAAGTGGCGCGGGCCAAGGATGCGGATAAAATCTACGGCGATACACATGCCCGCATTGACCTTGCGCTGTCGCGCGGCCGCTGCGGCCTGTGGGATTGGGACATGGCGCGGGGGCGGCTCTATTGGTCACGCTCAATGTATGAGTTGCTGGGCTATGAACCGCGCGATGCGATATTATCCTTCGGTGAAGTCGAAGAGATTATGCATCCCGAAGATGGCGACCTTTACTCACTGGCAAAGAGGGTAACTGCTAAAGAAATTTCGCAGATTGATACCATGTTCCGTATGCGACATGCCAAGGGGCACTGGGTCATCATGCGTGCGCGCGCCCAAATTGTGGACCCAACCAAGGATGACATACATCTTATCGGCATTGCTGTTGACGTGACCGAGCAGCACGAAATGGCGCATAATGTTGAAGTGGCAGACAATCGCTTGCGCAACGCGATTGAGAATATTTCCGAGTCTTTTGCACTGTGGGACGCGGTCGGCAAGTTGCTGATCTGTAATTCGAAGTTTCAAGAAATTTCTGGCGCAAGCGATGCGCTGCTACGCGAGCGCCCTACCCAATCTGAGATTGACCAAGTGCGCCCGTTCATCACGCAAAAGCGTATGGCAAGCGATGCTGGCGAAGAAGGCGCGCAAACCTTTGAACGCTTGCTTGCCGATGGTCGCTGGCTACAAGTCAACGAGCGCAAGACTAAGGATGGCGGGCTGGTTTCAATCGGCACCGATATTACGCTCATCAAGCAGCATCAAGAACGCCTGACAGACAGCGAGCGCCGTTTGATGGCCACCATCAACGACCTTAGCATCGCCCGCAAGGCGGAGAGCGAACGGGCTCAAGAAGCCCTTGAGCTCAACGATAAATACAGCTTCGAAAAAGAGCGGGCGGAGGCGGCCAATATCGCCAAATCTGAATTTCTCGCCAACATGTCTCATGAGCTGCGCACGCCGCTCAACGCCATTATCGGCTTCTCGGATATTATGAAGTCAGGCATGTTCGGCCCATTGGGATCGGATCGATATGAGGAATATTCCTGCGACATCCATCAAAGCGGAAACTATTTGCTGGGCGTTATCAATGATATTCTTGATATGTCCAAAATCGAAGCCGGGCGCTATTCGCTCGATCTAGAACCCGTTGATCTTTGCCCCCTTATCAAAGAGGCCGTGCGGGTGATTGCGGTTTCCACTTGTGCGAAAGATATTGAAGTCATCACCCGCATTGATGAGAAAATTGCTGTCCATGCAGACCGGCGCGCCATCAAACAGATATTGCTCAATCTCCTCTCAAACGCCTCAAAATTTACTGGCAAAGGCGGACGTATCACAGTGCGGGCAAAGCGGGCTGGCGGCGCATTGGCACTGACAATCGAGGATACCGGCTGTGGCATACCGCGCTCTGCTATTTCGAAAATCGGCCAACCATTTGAACAAGTGCAGAACCAGTTGACCAAAAGCCACGCTGGCTCCGGTCTCGGCCTTGCCATTTCGCGATCACTTGCAGAACTCCACGGCGGCGCGTTGAAAATACGGTCGCGCGAAGGCATCGGCACAATAGTCTCTGTGCGCATTCCCATGAGCGAATTGCAGATCAGCGAGTTTAAAGCGGCCTAATCTGCCTAAAAAAACCCCGGAAATTGCTTTCCGGGGTTTTGAAAATTACATATTACTGCATCTTATCAGGGCCATCGCCCTTATCGCCATGGTGTCCCTTTTTGCCGTGACGAGGCATCTCATCTTTGACGACTTTGCCGTCATTGTTCTTGTCCATCAGGGCGAAAATCTTCTTCTGGCCGGTGGTGATTTCTTCCTGAGTCAAGGCACCGTCGGCGTTCGCATCAAACTTTTCGATCATGCGCTTTGCCATGTTTTCAGCACGTATTTTCTCAATGGCGGCCGCCATTTCCTCAACCGTGACTTTACCGTCCTTGTTGGTATCAGCAAGAATAAAGCGATCGCCGGCGGCCTTGGAAAACTCCTCGAAGGAAATATCGCCGCTCTTGTCCGAATCCATCGTGTCAATGTTCATGGCAGGGCCGCCCATCATGCCGCGATCCATATCGCCGCCATGGCGGTTTTTTGCGACAGCAGCACCGCCAACGACGGTTGCCAATGCCAAGAAACCCAAAGCCATCATGCTCTTGTTGCTGAAGCGCTTTGTCGAAGCGGGCGTCGTAGTCTCGCTAGTCACGCTTTCCGGCGTTGATTCATTTTCCGGCTTCACTTCGCTTGTATCGTTCATCACTTTAGTTCCTTGTTGCATCGACACCCCCGATGCGGGAAGCACAAAAGCAATGGCCCATCATTTGCCTTTGTGCGGTTTACGAAAAAGACTATCGAAAATAATCCGAACCTCTTTTGCCGTATCTCTCACATGTGCTTGCAGCGAACTTGCATCCGGCAAATCTACCGCGTCGCACATTATGCCTAGTAGCGTTTCGCTTGGCGCTTCCTCACCTAAATCTTGGGTTAGACAAAGGCGAAGTATCTGCGTCAACTCGCTAAACAGTTGGTGAGAGGCTACCAGAAATTCAAGCTGGCTTCGAGTTAAGCTTTTGTAATGGATGTAACAAAGTGTATCCTGCGTGGATGTATAGTGCGGCCCGACGATGCGCCCGCTCATCGCCGCAGTCTGCGCGACAAACTCCAGATCAATCAAGCCGCCGGGCATTTGTTTGAAATCCCATGCCCCTTTGGAAGGCTTCTCCTTTTCAATCATATCCCGCATTTCGAGGACTTCTTTATCCGTCTTGGCCATATCACGCGGCGTGTTCAGCACGCTTGCAATGATGGTCTCAATTTCAGATTTAAACTGCGGCTGCGCCACCACCACGCGGGCGCGAGTGAGTGCCATGTGCTCCCAAACCCATGCTTCCTCGCGCTGATATTGTGCAAACGCGTTGAGACGCGTTGCTACCGGTCCCTTATTGCCAGAGGGCCGAAGGCGCAAATCAAGCTCATAAAGCACGCCCTCGGCAGTCGGCGCGGATACCGCAGCAATAAGCCTTTGCGTTAGCCTTGTGTAATACAACGAAGGCGCGAGCGGCTTTTCGCCATCAGAGTCTTCTGCATCATCAGGATGGTCATAGAGCAAAATGAGATCAACATCGGAGCCAGCGGTAAGCTCTCGGCTTCCAAGTTTGCCAAGCCCCAGCAGCGCTACCTCCCCGCCCTTGATCGTGCCATGACGACGCTTAAACTCATTGTGCACAAGCATCATCGTTTGGTTCAGCAAAAGGTCAGCCAAATTCGAAAGTGCCAAACCCGCAGCTATCGGCCGTAACGCGCGTGTCAGCATCCGCACGCCGATCAAGAATTTTTGTTCATTGGCAAAAATCCGCAATCGGTCCAGATTTTCCTCGTAGCCCGCCTCGATGCTCATGAACGCGGCGAGACGCGCCGATAAATAGGCAGGGGTTGGAACATCGCGGTAAATGGCAGGGTCGAGCAGTCCATCGAAAACGTGAGGCTTGTGCGTGATGATCTGCGACAAGCGCGGAGCGGCACCCATGATTTTAACCAGCAATTCCAGCAATGCCGGATTGGTTTGCAGCAGTGAGAACAGCTGGATACCTGATGGCAAACCTTGCAAAAACTCATCAAAGCGAACCAGCGTATCATCAGCGATGCCAGTCGCGCCGAACGCCTTCAATAGCGCAGGCGTAAGCTCCGTGAGGCGTTCGCGAGCTTCCGATGATTGCGTCGCCTTATAACGGCCAAAGTGCCATGAGCGGATGATACGGCACATGTCGCTTGGGCGAACAAAACCGAGATTGGTTAGCGTTTCGATAGTTCCCGGGTCATCATTATCACCAGTGAATACCAAATTGCCTATGCCTGCCGAAAGCTGCGGCGCGGTTTCAAAAAGGGCAGCATAGTGGCTTTCGACGACTTGCAACGAGGAACGCAGGCGTTTCGAGAACTCATCAACTGTCTTGAAACCAGCCATCCTCGCGATGCGTAGCAGTTCATGTTCGTCGCTGGGCAAATCATGGGTTTGCTCGTCCGCCACCATTTGAATACGATGCTCGACATCGCGCAGGAACCAATATTCCCGGGATAACGCATCGCGAGCACTCTCAGATATCCAGCCCTTGGCGGCTAGTTTGGCCAGCATCGGCACTGTTTGCCGGTCTCGCAATTCCGGCTCTCGGCCACCAGCGATAAGTTGCTGTGTTTGCACGAAAAATTCAATTTCGCGGATACCGCCGCGCCCGAGTTTGACATTGTGCCCATGGACCGCAATTTCGCCATGCCCCTTGTGCGCATGAATTTGGCGCTTGATAGAATGAACGTCGGCAATGGCTGCGTAATCCAAATATTTGCGCCAGATAAAGGGGGAAAGCTCTTTCAGAAACGCTGTGCCTGCGGGAACATCTCCGGCAACGGGTAGCGCCTTGATGAGCGCGGCGCGTTCCCAATTTTGGCCGCGCCCTTCGTAATAAAGCATCGCCGCATCAACAGGTATTGCAAGCGGCGTAGAGCCCGGATCAGGGCGCAGGCGCAGGTCCGTACGGAAAACATAACCATCAGCAGTCCGGTCCTGCAAAATGCGCACCAAGCGACGCGTTAGCCGCGTGAAGGTTTCGATGCCCTCATAGGGGTCGGCCAAAATACCGGCATGGGGATCAAAGAGAACAATAAGATCAATGTCGGATGAATAGTTCAACTCGTAAGCGCCGAGCTTGCCCATGGCGAGGATGATCCAACCACTGCCCACTTCCGGCAATTCAGGATTTTTCAAAGTGAGTTTGCCACTGTTCGCCGCATCTCTTAGCAAGAAGCGGATCGTGGCCTGCACCGCTGCGATGGCAAGGCGTGACACAAGGCGCGTGGTTTTTTCGCCGCCCAGAGCACCCGCCAAATCGCAAAGCGCAATGAGAAAATGCGCCTCTGATTTGTGCTGGCGCAAAACAGTCATGAGGCCCTGCTC
>JANPBE010000432.1:0-2682 GCA_031430295.1 Phyllobacterium sp. | reverse complement strand
ACACGGGCACAGCCAAAGGGCTTTATGTGCCTGCCACCAACATTAAATATGGCATGAAATATCTTGGCATGGCGCGGAAAATTGGCGGCAAGACCACGTGCGGCACAATATTGCGCTACAACGCCGGACATGGCGCGAAGCGCATGAACCCGATATCGGCGGCCTATTGCGGCAAAGTGAAAGCCGTCATGGGTGGCGCTGCTTAAAGACTGCTTGCGTTTTGCTGGCTTACACGGTTTAACCGCGTCGCCAGCAGGCTGGGCGGCCGCGCGTGTCATAAGTCGAAAGACGGCATGTGTGGAAAGTCCGGGCTCCACGGAAAAACGGTGCCGGTTAACGACCGGCGGGGGCGACCCTAGGGATAGTGCCACAGAAAAGAAACCGCCTGTTTATACAATAGGTAAGGGTGAAACGGTGGGGTAAGAGCCCACCGCGCGACCGGTAACGGCTCGCGGCACGGTAAACCCCACCGGGAGCAAAACCGAATAGGGACACCGCGTGGAAGGAAACTTCCACAGCCTTTTCCGGGTGAGAGTGTCCGGGTGGGTTGCATGAGGCGGATGGCAACATCCGCACAAGATGAATGGCCGCCACGTTTGGGGGAGACCTCAGGCCATACAGAACCCGGCTTATAGGCCTGCTGGCAAATTCACTTTGATGGCCAACTGCCGCAGTTGGCTGCGTTTCCGGTGCTCACGTACTTATGTACGCTCCGCTCCGGTTCTCGCCAACCGCACCATTTGACTCATCAAACTGAATTTGCGGCTTCGGCCCCAAATTGCTCTGGCGGCCAACTAGCGCAATTATCTTGGCGCTTCCGGTGCTCACGTACTTCTGTACGCTCCGCTCCGGTTCTCGGATAATCACGCTATTTGACTCGCCATAACGACTTTTTGCGACGTGGGTTGGACGCGGTTGTAGTGGCCAACTAGCGCAAATATAAAAATCAAATCAGCACGTAGTCAATTTCCATGAACTTCGCGACTTCCGGTATCCACCTGCCTTGCACAAAGGCGGTATGATCGGGATGAGCGTTGTAGGTGTCGTAAGCAGTTTGGGTTGCGAACTCCATTGAGAAGCCGAAGGTGTAGTCGTTTTCAGGGCTGACTTGGCGTAGCTGCTCGAAGCGTTCAACGCCGGGGATTTTTGCTAGAATTTTGGCGGCGTTGAGAAAGTTGGCTTCCTCTGCGGAGCCTGATGCGTGTTTGAGTGAAAATACGACCGTGTGCCTGATCATTGTGAAATTCCTACTGGCGATTTCCTAAGGCCTAACAGCGTGTGGCGGGCAGGGCAATGTGCGATTTCTGACCATGAAATCAGTGGCGGCTAAACGGATTGTTAACCTTAACAACCAATAAATAAAGATTCATTCAACGGGGGCCGGACGAATATGATTTGCGCTTGTGTTTTCCCCTTAAATCCCATTGACGCCCAATAATGCCCATGTTACCCCGTTATTCATCAAGCGTTTCGATAAGCGTTGATTTCCAAGATTTAGGTAATGCCCGCTGTGTATTTGGCGGGAAGGGTGGCGGTGGCCGCTCCCAAAAACTGTGTGAATTCAATAGTTTCGAAGCGATTGCCTCAGATTTTGAGCGGGCGGGGGTTCGCGATTCTAGCGGGGCGGGGGACGAAATGAGCGGCTTTCCCATGCGGGAAACGGGATTTGTAACGAGTGATGGACCGGTTCCTTTCAACAGCAGTTATGAACATCGACGCCAAGGGGCGGGTTTCGGTGCCGGGACGGTTTCGTGCGGTTTTGGCGGCGCGGCAGATTCAGGAACTCTACGCGCTGCGCTGTTTGGATATGCCAGCGTTGGACGTGGGCGGGCCGGATTTGTTGGACGCTTACGAGGCGCGTATCGCGTCGGAAGATCCGTTTCTGCAGACAGGCGACGACATGTCGTTCTTCATTCACGGGGATGGCGATTTTTTAAAGATGGATGCGGAAGGCCGCTTGCAGGTTTCGGATTTTATTCGGGATCATGCGCACATCGTGGACAAAATTGCTTTCGTGGGTCGCGGGCGGCATTTCCAGATTTGGGAGCCGGAGCGGCTAGCGACATACAGCGCGGAAGTTCGCGCACGACTTTTGATATTGCGACGCTCGCAGCTGGTGACAGCCGTGGGTGGCGCACCACAAGGAGAACCGGAATGATGGCGGGCCTTGGTGATGGTGACGCAACTAGCGCTGCCGGAGCCGATAGCGGACCGGCCCGTCACATTCCGGTACTTCTTCGTGAAGTTACTGATGCGATTGATGCGAAGTCTGGTGAAACCATAATTGATGGCACGTTTGGCGCGGGTGGTTATTCCACGCGCATTATGGAAACGGGCGCACATGTCATTGGCATTGACCGCGACCCTGATGCGATACGCGACGGGCAGGCGTTGGTGGCGGCAAGCGGCGGCAAGCTGCGTCTTTGGCACGGCGCATTTTCAGATATGGAAGAGGCCAGTGACGGTGCGCTGGTTGATGGCGTGATGCTGGATATTGGCGTTTCGTCGATGCAGATTGATGAAAGCGAACGCGGCTTTTCCTTTATGCGCGATGGGCCGCTCGACATGCGCATGGCGCAAGAGGGCGTGAGCGCGGCGGATGTTGTGAACCGGGCCAAGGTGAATGATCTTATCCGCATTTTCGGGTTGCTTGGAGATGAGAAACAAGCGCCAAAGATCGCC
>JANPBE010000431.1:0-13172 GCA_031430295.1 Phyllobacterium sp. | reverse complement strand
CGCAACGGCGCTTATTTCCCGTGGGATTATCAGCCGCTGCAAAAAGCATCCGAGCGCTACATGCGCAACCACATGGATTTGAATATACTGGAAGAAAGCAAACGCTTTCCGAGGGGTGAATGATGTCTGCGGGCAAGCATTTCGATACAAAGCCAACACTGCTTGAAGCGGATTTCGTCATCGTTGGCTCCGGCTCGGCAGGCTCCGCGCTGGCTTACCGCCTGTCTGAAGATGGCAAATATACTGTTGCGGTGATTGAATTTGGCGGCACGGATTTTGGGCCGCTCATCCAGATGCCCGCGGCGCTTTCCATACCGATGAGCATGAAACGTTATAACTGGGGCTTTGAAACTGAGCCGGAACCACATCTTGGCGGACGGCGTTTGGCGACGCCTCGTGGCAAGGTGATCGGCGGGTCTTCGTCGATCAACGGCATGGTGTATGTGCGCGGGCACGCCAAGGATTTCGACCATTGGTCAGACCAAGGCGCGACGGGCTGGGGCTATGCCGATGTGCTGCCCTACTTCCAGCGCATGGAAAATGTTGAGGGCGGCGAAGAGGGTGTTCGCGGGCGTGAAGGTCCGCTTTATGTCAAGCGCGGCCCCCGCAAAAATCCGCTCTATGGCGCGTTTGTTGAAGCCGGGCGTCAGGCCGGATTTGAACTGACGGATGACTATAATGGGCGGAAGCAAGAAGGCTTCGGCGCGATGGAACAGACAGTGCATAATGGCGTGCGCTGGTCAGCGGCCAACGCCTATTTGAAGCCAGCGCTGAAGCGCGGAAATATGAGTCTAATCAATGGCTTTGCCCGCAAAGTTGTTATCGAGAATGGGCGCGCTGTAGGCGTTGAAATCGAAGCTCACGGTGTGATTCAAGTCGTTAAAGCGCGGCGTGAAGTTATCCTTGCCGCATCGTCGATCAACTCGCCAAAACTGCTGCTACTTTCGGGTATTGGTCCGGCGGCGGAATTGAGAGCGCATGGCATTGATGTGGTGGCGGATCGTCCCGGTGTGGGCAAAAATTTGCAAGACCATATGGAGGTGTACATCCAGCAAAAATGCCTTCAGCCGATCACGCTTTACTCCAAGCTGAACTTGATTTCCAAAGGCATTATCGGTGCGGAATGGCTGTTCCTCAAGCGCGGCGATGGTACGACGAACCATTTTGAATCTTGCGCATTTTTACGCTCTGCACCTGGTGTGGACTATCCAGATATTGAGTATCACTTCATCCCCGTTGCCATTCGCTATGACGGCAAGGCGGCGGCGAAGAGCCATGGGTTCCAAGCCCATGTAGGGCCGATGCGCTCCAAGTCGCGCGGAGAAGTGACGCTGCGTTCCAGCGATCCGAATGATAATCCGAAGATACTATTCAACTATATGAGCCATGAGGACGACTGGCGCGACTTCCGTCACTGTGTGCGGCTCACCCGCGAAATCTTTGGCCAGAAAGCATTTGATCCCTATCGCGGGGATGAGATTCAGCCTGGCAGCCATGTGCAGACTGACGAGCAGCTGAACGAGTTTTTAGCACAGCATGTCGAGAGCGCTTATCATCCATGTGGTACGGCACGGATGGGTTCCGTAAATGATCGGCTTGCCGTGGTGGATCCCGAAACGCGGGTGATTGGTGTTGATGGTTTGCGTGTTGCGGACTCGTCAATTTTCCCGCAAGTAACCAATGGCAATCTCAACGCACCGTCGATTATGACGGGCGAAAAAGCTGCCGATCATATTTTGGGGAAAGCCCCCCTCGCCCCCTCAAATCTCGAACCGTGGATAAATCCACGGTGGGAAACATCTGACCGTTAGGAGTTCATCATGCGCGCACAACCCAAGGGCTCCCACTATGTGGCCGGCGAATTTATGGACGATGCTGTTGGTCCGATATTGGAAAGTGTTTACCCAGCAACCGGCGAAGTGATCGCGCGATTGCATGAGGCGACCCAGGCTGTTGTTGACAGGGCTGTGGATGCCGCGCGGGAAGCACAGCCTTATTGGGCCTCGCTAAAGCCAGTGGAGCGCGGGCGTATTTTGCGCAAGACCGCTGATATTTTGCGTCGCCGCAATCAGGAAATTTCCGAGTTGGAAACGCTGGATACGGGCAAGGCCATTCAGGAAACAACGGTGGCGGACCCGGCTTCGGCCGCAGACACGCTTGAATTTATGGGCGGCGCGGTGGCGGCGTTCAATGGCGAGATGATTGATCTGGGCGGTTCGTTTGCCTATACACGGCGCGAGGCGATTGGTATTTGCGGCGCCATCGGCGCGTGGAATTATCCTATTCAAGGCGCTGCTTGGAAGTCCGCTCCAGCGCTGGCGATGGGCAATGCAATTATTTTCAAACCGTCAGAAAATACGCCGCTTTCGGCCTTGGCACTTGCTGAATGCTATGAAGAAGCGGGGCTACCTGCCGGTCTCTTCCAAGTGGTGCAAGGGCGCGGCGCTGTTGGCGCGATGTTGGTCAATCATCCACTAATCGACAAGATTTCGCTCACTGGCTCTGTTCCGACTGGTATGAAGGTTATGGCCGCTGCGGGCGGGCAAATGAAGCATGCCACGATGGAGCTTGGCGGCAAATCGCCGCTGATTATTTTCGACGATGCACAGCTGGAAAATGCCGTTGGCGGCGCGATGCTGGCGAACTTTTATTCCACAGGCCAAGTCTGCTCCAACGGCACGCGCGTCTATGTGCAGCGCAAATTCCACGACCAATTTATGGAGCGACTGATCGCACGCACCAAGGCGATCAAGATTGGCGACCCGATGGATCCGGACACACAAATGGGGCCGATGGTGAGCCTCGCCCAGCGCGACAAAGTGAAGGGTTATATTGATATTGGCGTCGCCGAAGGCGCGAATCTTGCTTACGGCGGCGGCATTCCTCAAATGCAAGGCATGGAAGCGGGTGCTTGGATTGAGCCGACGATCTTCTCTGGAGTGAGCGATGATATGCGAATTGCGCGGGAAGAAATATTCGGGCCAGTGATGTCCGTGCTGGTATTTGACGATGAGGATGAGGTTATCACCCGCGCCAACGACACCGAGTTCGGCTTGTCGGCTGGCGTATTCACGCGCGATATTGCGCGTGGGCATCGTGTTATCGGACAGTTAAAGGCTGGCTCATGCTGGATTAATAACTACAATCTAGCCCCGTCTGAAATCGCCTTCGGTGGCTTCCGTAAATCCGGCATCGGGCGCGAAAACTCAACCGAAGCGCTACGGGTTTATAGCCAATTGAAGACGATTTATGTCGAGACCGCCGATGTGGCCAGCCCTTATTAAGTTTCGCGAGGACCGCTGAAAAAATGATGAGTCCGCAGCTTCGGCAGAAAGCGCTCGCAGTTTGCGATCTAAAAATTACTCAAAAAGGCGACGGCGTCGGGCTGTCATTTTATGCGTTTTTCGCGAACAAAAATGACAATCCGTCGTTGCTGATGGAGGCGGCAACTTGGTGGATTTTGACCAAGAAGCTGGACCATTTCGAGAAAGCATCAAAAGTTAAGCGCCTGATTGAATCGGACCTATAATGCGAATAGCCGTAAAAGGTTCAGGGCCCGGTTCTTGAGTTTCAAAGAGGCTTAGTCGCCGGCCACTCCAAGATATTCTGTCAACGCAAACACCAAATGATAGAAAATTGAAGCAGGCACTTCGCTCGATTTTGCCCTACCCTTTTCATCTATCATATCAATCCACATGCCTTGTGGCGCAGGTTCGATGTGCCAACGGAACAGGCGACCAGCACGAGCCTCTATTTCGGGCTTCATGTCCGGCCCGCCGATACCGTCCAGCGCAATTGCGGCCTTTAGTGCTTCTGTCTGCGGCCAAGAGCGCGAGGTGCGGACAAGCGGAATACCGGTCTTGGTCACGGCTTCATAAGCAAGACCTGTGGCACGGTTTAGGCCATTGGCGATGGCGCTGGAATATAGTTTGCGGGCATAGGCATTGAACTCGCTGCGCCCGGATGCAGCGGCGTATGCCACCAGAAGCGAGGCCCATTCAAAGTGATGGCCGGGCTCGGTCCACTCACCTTTTTCTCCTTCAATGGTTTCCCAGTTTGAATCAAAGAACTCGCCTAAGGTCCAGTTTTCAGAGTCAAAAAAGCGGGCGGCAAACAAGTCCACGATCTTAGTGGCGCGCGTTAAATAGGTGCCGTCACCAGTTATGCGGTGCCATGCGAGGAACGCTTCGAGCAAATGCATATGCGGGTTAGAGCGGCGTGGCGCACCGCCATCCGTAGTTTCTCTGAAGGATGCGCCGCTATCTTCAGACAAATACTTGTCGATAAATGTGAATGTTTCCTCGCCCAGATTTCGTGCCCGTGGATGCCCAGCCTTCGTAGCATAGGCCAGAGCCAGCAGCACACACGCATGATCATAGGTGTCTTCTGTCGTATCGACTACCGCGCCATTTGGGCTAAGAACTTTGACCCATCCGCCATTTTTGGAGCGGCCATATTTTTCGATAAAGGCAATTCCATGGTCAATAATTTCAAGCGAAGGGCCGGTCCAGCCCATCTCATGGGCGACGCCAAAAGCATAGATTTGACGCGCCAAGGTGCGCATGCGTTTATCGCGCAAAACTGGCTCACTGTTGAACGTCAGCGCCTCATGGAAACCACCGTGAACGCGGTCCAATCCGGCATTGGACCAGAGCGGCAACGTTTCTTCAAACAGCCAGTGGCGAATGCGTTTCGCATGACTGCCGGTCTCGGGCATTCGGTCATGCACAGGTGTAATACGGGTTTCGAGGCGTCCGGTTTTTTCCAAGCGCTCGACGATTTGCTTGACGTTTTGGCTCTTACTGACAGGCGCCACAAAGGTCGCATCATGGGTGGCGACCACCGCCATACCGTCCAAACCAATGACCGAAAGCAAACGCCCTTCAGAACGTAAATAGCTGTTTTTACAATCAATTGCCAGAACATCGCCGATAATGACATTGCCGTTATCGTCAGTCGGGCTGACATCCAACAATGATTGCCAAGAGCCTAAATCGCTCCAACGGAATTGTGCAGGAACCACCACAATATCCGACAGTTTTTCCATTATTGCGGTATCGACAGCTTCAGCGCGGATCGAACCATATTTGTCTTCGGGCAGGTAAAAGCCAGTTTCATCCGCCTCTGCATTTGCCATGGCTTGTGTGACATCGTTCCATATGTCCGGCGCATATTTCAAGAATGCGTCCCGCATGATGGAAGCGCGGAAAAGGAACATGCCCGCATTCCAAAGGAAATTACCTGATGCGAGATAGGATTGCGCAGTTAGCAAATCGGGCTTTTCAACAAAACGCAGCACGTCACGCGAGGCACTCGACCCTTGCGCAGGCTCACATTCAATATAGCCGAAACCGGTCTCAGGAACATTTGGCGTGATGCCAAATACGACAACGCGGCCTTTCGCGGCGGCTATGGTACCGAGCTCTATCGTCTCCCAAAACTGTGCGGTTGTAGTGATTTCATGGTCGGATGGGACCACCAAAGCCAGCGCATCGCCAGCCGCGAGAGCGACCTGCGCTGCAACGGCGACGGCTGCGGCGGTGTTACGACCCTTTGGCTCGAATATTCCGCGCCCGCCCTTTAGGTCTATTCCCGTCAAATCTATATTGACGCGCTCAGCGTGGCGGCCTGCCGCAATTAAATTAACAGATACAGACCCCGCACTGCGGGCTGCAATACGCTTGACTGTCTTGACCAGCATCGAGCCATCGCCTGAAAGCGCATGAAATTGCTTTGGGTTGTCCTCTCGCGATAACGGCCACAGGCGCGAACCAACGCCGCCACTCATCACAAACCCAAGTATTTTTTCTTGCACTGAATGGTCCCGCCGCATGATAATTAAACTCAAATATAGCCGTTTACAGGCACGGCTGTAACTTAGAGTATCGCACTTATCAATTTATGAAAATTCGTTGCTTGTGCCACCGCGGTACTTATGGGGCCAAAATGTCATCTATCTCTGCCCTATGGCGCTGCATCGCAATGAACACCGCATAGTCTTTTTCAAACTGCTCCGCTGCGCTTATGTCCGGCTCACGTGTGCGCCCGCCTTTGTACATTCCAGCGCAGGCATCGACAAGTGATGGATAAAGCCCGGCGGCGGCGGCGGCCACCATGGCCGTGCCTAGCAGTGTGGCATCCTCTGAGACAGGTTCGATCACCTTGCAGCCAGTGGCATCAGCATAAAGCTCCATCAACAGCGGATTGCGCACATGGCCGCCTGTTACGTGGAGCGTATCAATGATGTGACCATTTGCATTGAGCGTATCTAATATGTGGCGAATACCCAAAGCAATGCTGACCGCCGTTCGCCAATAGAGTTTACACAGGCCGTCAAATGACGCGTCAATCGATAGGCCGCTGACGACGCCAAGCGCATGCGGATCAGCTAGCGGCGAGCGATTGCCATGAAAATCAGGTGATACGTGCAGGCGTCCCGCTAAATTGCGACCGTCTTTATGGCGCATCTCACTGATGCGCTGGATAATTTTGGCATGCATTGCTGGATTGGTTTCAACACCTGCGGCATGTACACGAATGACATGGTCCAGCAATGCACCCGTAGCGGACTGGCCCCCTTCGTTGATCCAGAAATCAGGAAGGCCGGCTCCAAAATATGGTCCCCAAACACCATGCGTCAACCGACTTTCGCGGCTCATGGTCATCACACAACTTGAAGTTCCAGCAATCAAAGCCAAATGCGTATCTAGTGTACCGTCGTTCTGCGCAAATGCCCCTAGAACGCCAATCGCACCACCATAGGCGTCAATCAGGCCTGTTCCCACTTTGCAATTGACAGTCAGTCCCAAGCTATCTGCGGCTTCTGGTGTTAGACTGCCAAGCGTTGCACCAACAGGGCTGGCGATATGGGGCAAATCAGCTTTTTCGATAAGATCATCGAGCCCGACTTTATGCAAGAAATCGCCTTGCCAGCCTACTTTTTCATGCGGCAAAAAGGTCCATTTGCAGGCTAATGTGCATTGCGAGCGGGCACGTGAACCAGTAGCTTTCCAAGTCAAAAAATCAGCAAGATCAAAGGCGACACCGAGGTTATTCCATGTGTCTGGCAGGTTGCGCTTAACCCACATGAGTTTTGGAATTTCCATTTCTGGAGACATGACGCCGCCGATATAGTCTAACACACGGTGGCCGGTAGCCGTGCATTCGTCCGCCTCTTTCAGTGCGCGGTGATCCATCCAGCAAATCGTATCCCAACGCGGATCACCAGTCTTCGTAGCAGAGATTTGTGCGGTGGATTTGTCTCGCAATACCAGCGAGCACGTCGCGTCAAAACCTATGCCCTTTATTTGCTCCGGTTTAACGCCTGAGAGCGCGATTGCCTCTCTTACAACGTTACAGACCGCACGCCAGATGTCTTGCGAATCATGTTCCGCAAAATCTGTCTGAGTTTGGTTCATTGCAATCGGATGTTCATTGCGACCGAACATATCGCCGCGCGTATTGAAGATACCGGCGCGAGCACTTGTTGTGCCGACATCCACGGTTACCACCAACTCGTCATCGGACGTGATGGTGCTTTTGTGAAATGACATTTCACTGAGCAAGCGCGGCAAATCACGCATATCAGAAAAGGTCTTATCCGGATTAAGCCTCGCCAAACTTTGCAGATGAGTATCGCCCGTGGCGTGGCCGCCACCAGTAAAGGCAAACACAGTCATGCCTGCACTTTTGGCAGCTATCACACCTGCCGGGCTGTCTTCGATTACGATGCAGCGCGACGGGTCCACGCCCATTGATTTGGCGGCGTAGAGAAACAGGTCTGGGGCGGGCTTTCCAGTACGCACCATAGAGGCGGAATAGATGCGGCTTTTGAAAAGCGGTAACAAGCCAGTGACATCCAGCGCTAGCTCAATACGCTCAAACTGACTGGAAGAGGCGACGCAGCATTTGCAGGCCAGACTGGAAACTGCATCAGCAATGCCGGCAATTGGTGCCAGCTCTTTTCGGAACAACTCATACAAGCGGCTGCGCATGGCCTCCAGTGGGGCTTCGCCGAAATCTAAACCGTAATCGTTGCGTAACAATGCAATGATCGACGCCATACTTCGTCCGAGAAATCTCTCCAGTGCCACCTCTGGATCGAGCTTAAGGCCAGCCTCTTCAATTATTTCCAGCAAAATTCGAAGTGCCAAGGGCTCGCTGTCCACCAGCACGCCGTCACAATCGAAAATAACCAACTGCACCGCCGTCATTGTAAGAGCGCCAAGGATGATGTTGGTCGAATTTGCAAAGTCTTGTTCCTTGTTAGGAACCAGACCATGACGCAAATGTCAGATGCTAGAAATTGCCAGCAATGTAGCGTTCCAGCGTGGTTTTAGTTCCGTCTTTCCAAAGCATCAAAAGTGCCTTGGCAAAGGCTTCGCGGAATTTATCGGACTTTGCAATATCCCCGTAAATATCTTTCATATTTACCCAAGCGTTTGGATCAGTTTTTGCCAGCTTCGCGGTCGCCTGCAAACGATCCCACTGCGAAGGATCATTTGGCGCAATGTGTTTGCCACTATCCGTTTCGCCGGCGCAATAGCGACACCACAACGCCGATTCCAACGCTAGACCGGTTATGCTTTTGCCAGCTTCCAGGCGATCCGTGATCGAAGGAATAATGAACTTTGGCTGACGGTTTGAACCATCAAGACATAGGCGTGGAATTGTATCGCCAATCTTCGGATTGGAAAAACGGCGCTGGATCAGCTTGTAATAATCGTTGATGTTTGTGTTTGGTACCGGCGGCACACATGGAATGATTTCATCGTGCTCAATTTTGTCGAGGAAGCCTTTGACCAATGGATTTTCCATCGCCTCATGAACAAAATGAATGTCCATCAATGCTGCCGGATAAGCGATGACAGCGTGGCCGCCATTGAGAATACGAATTTTCATTAATTCAAATGGTGAGACATCTTCAACAAACTGAACTCCGACATTTTCAAGCGGAGGGCGACCGGATGGAAACTTATCCTCCAGTACCCATTGCTTGAAGCCTTCGCAGAAGACTGGCCAGTTATCTTCAATGCCAAAATCCGCAGCCAGCATGGCGCGTTCGCGGTCGCTAGTTGCAGGTGTAATGCGATCAACCATACCATTGGGGAACGCGACAGTATCGTTGACCCACTTAGCAAAGTCAGCGTCAATCATCTTGGCAAGGCCGACAACGGAATTCTTGGTGACCACGCCATTGTGGGGAATGTTGTCGCAGGACATGACGGTAAAGGCTGCAATGCCCGCCGCCTTGCGGCGCTGGAGACCTGCGAGAATGAGACCGAAAACAGTCATCGGTGCATCAATATTGGCAGCATCGCGCTTCATATCCGGATGCTCCGGATCAAACTTTCCGGTAGCGGAATTGATGAAATAGCCGCCTTCTGTAATCGTGAGCGAAACAATGCGTATAGCGGGATTAACGAGCTGCTCAAGGATTGCAGCGCTATCTGCGGCCTTGATATAGTCAATCATCGAGCCCGTGATGCGGGCAGTGCTAGCATCTGCCTCCTGCTCGACTACGGTGGTGTACCAATCTTGCACCAGCAATTTCTGGCGCATCTGTTCATCGGCTTCACGCACACCTGCGCCTACCAGCGCAAACTCATGGCCCTCGCCCGTATTGAACAGGTCATCGAGATAGACAGCTTGATGAGAACGATGGAAATTTCCGACCCCGAAATGCAAAATTCCCGCTGTCAGCGATGACCGTTGATAGTTGGGAACCGCCGCTGTTTTGGCGACTTCATTCAAAGTTTGGGCAGAAATATGCGTTGTCATGGTCGTCCTCATTCCGCCTTGTCTATCGCCGCAGTAGTCGCTCAACGGGCGTGTGACTAGTATTTTTCGGCGCAGCAGTGCTCTATTTCAGCGCCGCCGCGCCATTAATTTTTAGCGAATTGCCTTTCCATCCGCACCGAAGCGATGAATGCGCTTTGCATCCGGTGTCAGGAATATCTTGGCACCGGGATTGACCGCAAACTCGCCATCAGCGCGCACTGTCATCATGCCGCAAGCACCGGCATCCACATGCAAGAATGTGTCTGAACCTAAATGTTCGGCGAGCCTGATTTTTGCTTCCCAATCACCAGATTTGTCAGAGATTGTGAGGTGCTCAGGACGAATGCCGATGGTGGTGGCATTGTACTTTGCAGCTGCGGCGCCCTCAATCAGGTTCATCTTTGGCGAACCAATAAAGCCAGCGACAAACAAAGAGTCTGGATGGTTATAAAGATCAAGCGGCGAGCCTACTTGTTCAATATTGCCGCGATTTAAAACCACGATACGATCCGCCATTGTCATGGCTTCGACTTGGTCATGCGTCACATAAATCATCGTAGCACCGAGATCTTGGTGCATTTGCATGATTTCAAGACGCATGTTCACACGTAGCGCTGCATCTAAGTTTGAAAGGGGCTCGTCGAACAGGAAGCCTTCCGGGTTACGCACAATCGCGCGACCAATCGCAACACGTTGACGTTGACCGCCGGAAAGCTGGCCGGGGCGACGCTCCAGATAGTCAGTTAGATTGAGCGTTGCTGCCGCCTTTTTAACCTTTGCATCGATCTCATGCTTTGGCATTCCCGCCATTTTAAGACCGAAAGAGATGTTATTGCGCACTGTCATATGCGGATAGAGCGCATATGATTGGAACACCATGGACAGACCTCGCTTTGACGGCGCTTCGTCTGTCATGTCCTTGCCGTCAATCAAAATCTGACCAGCGGTCAAATCTTCAAGTCCGGCAATCATACGCAATAGTGTTGATTTACCGCAGCCCGATGGTCCAACAAAAACAACGAATTCGCCATTTTTAATATCAAGACTTGCGCCAGGAATAATGACGGTATCACCAAAGGCCTTGCGTGCATTTTTAAGAGAAATCGTGCCCATTTTATTTCACCGCTCCAAATGTGAGACCGAGTACAAGTTGTTTTTGTGCAAACCAGCCGAGAACCAAGATTGGTGCAATCGCCATGGTCGATGCCGCAGAAAGTTTTGCCCAGAAAAGACCCTCGGGGCTTGAGTATGATGCGATAAACTGTGTCAACGGCGCTGCGTCTTTTGTGGTTAGTGCCAATGTCCAGAACGCTTCGTTCCAAGCAAGGATGATGTTCAAGAGCAGCGTCGATGCAATGCCGGGAAGGGCCATAGGTGTTAGAACGTATAGCAGTTCCTTACCAAGTGAGGCGCCATCCATACGGGATGCTTCGAGGATTTCAGCCGGAATTTCCTTGAAGTAAGTGTAAAGCATCCAGATGATAATTGGCAGGTTTAGAAGCATGAGCACGGTAATAATGCCAAAGCGTGTGTCGAGCAGATGCAGATCACGGAAGATCAGAAATATTGGTATTAGAGCGCCAACCGGCGGCATCATCTTAGTGGAAAGCATCCACATCAATAGATCCTTGGTTTTTTTGCTCGGTGCAAATGCCATCGCCCACGCAGATGGTATTGCAATAACGAGGGCAAAAAGAGTTGAACCAAGTGCCAGCGCTACTGAGTTCCAAGCAAACTCAAAGTAGTTGGAACGCTCCTGAACAACCCCGTAACTTTCGGTGGTCCAGCTCGTCGAGAAGAAGGTGGAGATGTTAATCGCATCACCTTCTGTTTTGAAGCTCGTCAAAATCGTCCACAAAATGGGGAAGAAGACGAGCAAGCCAAGTGTCCACGCCAGAACGGTGACAATTGATTTACGGCGTAACGAAGATTTTTGTGCCATGATAAATCGTCTCCTGTTCTTAAGCGTCTAGGTTCTTGCCAATCATCCGCATCAGGAAGAAGGCAACAATGTTTGCAAGGACTACGGCTATGAGACCGCCTGCGGATGCAGCGCCGATGTTGTTGGAAATCAAACCATATTGGTAAACAAGGAATGGCAGATTTCCAGCACGGCCACCTGTGCCGGTGACGTAGATTTCAGCAAAAACGTTCAAGAGGAAGATCGTTTCGATCAAAATCACGACCGTCATGGGGCGAATAAGATGAGGCAGCACAATATACCAGAAGTACGATAGTGGAGGTGTGCCGTCCATTTGAGCAGCTTCCTTTTGCTCGCCATCTAGCGACTGCAAGGAGGTAAGCAAAATCAGTGTAGCGAACGGAACCCATTGCCACGCAACGATCATAACAACAGCAGTCATCGGATAGTGCGCGAACCAGTCAATTGGCTCAAGACCCAAGCCTCTGAAGATATAAGCGAAGAATCCCGATACAGGGTTCAACATCATATTCTTCCAGACCAAAGCACTAACAGTCGGCATGACGAGGAATGGCGCGATCATCATAATACGAATGAAGCCACGGCCAAAAAACTCTTGATCGAGAAGCAACGCAAACAGCGTTCCGAAAACCACGCTGATGATCAGCACTGAACCGACCAACTTAATGGAGTTGCCCATGGCCTGCCAGAAAGCTGAGTCTGAGGTAAAATAGGCGTAGTTGCGGAAGCCTGCGAGGCATCGGTTTGCGCTGTCAAACAATTGTGTAGGGTGCAAGAGGGAACACGCATCGTTCGGGTCGAGCAAATTATAGCGCAAAAACGAAAAATAAATTGTCATTGCCAGCGGCACGATCATCCACAAAAAAAGTAGAATGACAGATGGCGCGACAGCCAATTTTCCAAGCGTACGGGTCTGCTGTGTGGCCATGATGATCACCCATTCTGTAACGTCAAATTTTCAAAAATTGGGGGTGACTACCTGGCATATCGCCAGGTAGTCGAGCGTTCCGGGAGGGAACAGGTTACTTGATGTAACCAGCTTCAGTCATAACGCGGGTTGCTTCTGTTTGAGCTTCCGCAAGAGCTTCGTCCGAGGTCTTTTCACCAGCAAGCGCTGCTGAGAAGATTTCACCGACCTTCGTGCCTAGGCCTGCAAACTCAGGAATGGCCACGAACTGAACACCAACGTAAGGAACTGGTTTTACAGTTGGTTTTGTTGGATCAGCTGAGTTGATTGAATCCAAAGTCATCTTGGCAAATGGAACCTTGGCATATTCGGCGTTCGCGTAAAGCGAAGTACGTGTGCCTGGAGGAACATTCGCCCAGCCTTCTTTAGAAGCAACGAGTTCAGTGTAGTGCTTTGAAGTTGCCCATGAAACGAACTTCTGTGCGGCTTCTTCTTTTTGTGTGCCAGCTGGAATTGCGAGCGACCATGCCCACAGCCAGTTTG
>JANPBE010000430.1:0-15189 GCA_031430295.1 Phyllobacterium sp. | reverse complement strand
GTACCAAGCAGGCCGACTTTTTTCATACCTGCATTGATCAGCGCTTCGCCTGTAGGGTCCGCGATATGCAAAATTTCGAGGCCGCTCGCAGCCTCAATTTCAGTGGCTACCTTGTGCATAGTGTTGGTAGCGATCACGAGGAACTCCGCACCGCCGGCCTTTAATCCCTTTGCCGCCTTGCCCAATATTTCAGCGGTTCCAGCCCAATCTCCCTTATGCTGACGTTGCTCGATGTCGTGGAAATCGACTGAATGGAGAAGAACGCGGGCAGAATGTAAGCCGCCTAACTTTGCGCGCACTTCCTCGTTCATCAGACGGTAGTAGAGCGCGGTTGATTCCCAGCTCATACCGCCAAGAAGGCCAATCAACTTCATACCCGCGTTCCGTCAAGATGGGCGAAGGTCGCTATGACCTCTTCATAGACTTCGCGCTTGAAGGACACAATTAAGTCCGGCAGCTCGCGCATCGGCTTCCACTCCCAGCGGTCAAATTCGGCCGTGTGCCCGCCGGGCGGCGGGTTGATGGCGATCTCGCTCTCATTGCCCTCAAAGCGGAAGGCGAACCAGCGTTGCGCCTGACCACGATATTTGCCTTTGAGAGCGATACCCACAAGGTGAGGCGGCAGTTCGTAATTGATCCAATTGGGAGCCTCGGCAATGAGCGTCGCCGACTTGATACCCGTTTCCTCATAGAGCTCTCGCTCGGCCGCCTCAAACGCGGTCTCGCCGCGATCTATGCCACCTTGGGGCATTTGCCAGAGCTTGTCATCCGCTTCCAACTCGCCGTTATCCACGGGAATACGGCGGCCAGCCCAGACCAGTCCTTCCCTATTCAAAATCATCACGCCGACGCATGGCCGGTATGGCAGACTATCGGGAGGAATGGCGTGAGCTTCGTGCTTTGACATATTATTTCTCAGGATCTCTTGCCAGTGCCGAAACACCGACGATTTCAATGCCGCGTTTTTTAGCGCCAGCGGACCATTCTGCAACGGCGTCTATTGTCACGTCAAAACCAGTGCCGGTTCCTATCGCGGAGCCGCGTGCGCGGGCTTCCGCTTCAAGACGATCAAGAGCCTTCATAATTTCGTTCTTGTCCTGCACTTGATCTATGACCATGTCACCCTGCGCAAATGGAGCCCTGCTGCCAGCGGCCAGCGCTTCTGTCGCGCTACGTGCGGATGTGCCGTCATCCAAGTAGAGCAATCCACGCGCACCAAGATCTGCCATGATTGGTTCCATCGCGGCGGGGTCTGCGGTGAATTTGCCACCAAGATAGTTCATAACGCCGGTATAGTTGGTGAAGCGCCCCATGGAATCATGAAGTACCTTCAAATTGGTCTCCGATCCCGCATCGATCAGCAACGTGCCACGGCCGGGATCTACGCGTGGATAGTCAAAAGGCTCCATCGGTAACTGTAAGAGTATCTCGTGGCCCTTGCGCCGTGCTGCCTGCGCCCAGCGTGATAAGGAATTGCCCTGAGGCGCGAAGCCTAGCGTGATCTCCGGGGCTAGTTTTTCGATGGCTGTCTGGGTGGATGTTTGTGAAATGCCCATGCCGCCAATAACGACGGCAACCCGCGCACCTCGGGAGCCAGACCATGCGCGAGCGTAAACGTCGAAGGGCCGTCTACCATCGCTGGCGCGGATGGGAAGCTGCCCTTGCTCAGTCTTTTCCACAAGGTCAGCTTCGGGAATGTGAGCAACGGTTAGCGCTTGATTGACCTTTGAAGGATCAGTCACGCTGATCATACCGGGAAGCGCGTTGGGACTGGGGTTAACGTGGATGATCTTCGCACCGCCAGCTGGTTGGGGCGGTGACACCTGTTCTTTGGCAGATTGCGCCAAGCTTGCCTCTGCAGCTTTGGCCTCCTCTTCTGCCGTCAAGGGTGGCTTTTGCGAAGGGGATACGGCAGGCGTGTTCACTTTTGGCGGCTCGGGCTGTTCCGGCTTGCTAAAAGGAATGCCATCAAATGCAAAGAACGCCGCGCTGCCTGCTACCATTAAACTCAGAAATACAGATATCATTTGTCCGCGCCCGAAACGGGGAGGGCGCGGCGCTTTCTTATTCTGGCCGAGGGGGCGGTCGAGGTGATTGCTCACGAAAATACCGTTTGCCCGGAAGCTGAGACACTCATGTTATTTTCACCACGATGTTTTCAAAGCGATCAATTCGGCAACGCTTTTGTAGGATCCGGCGGGAAGGCTGGATCCTTCACTTCGCCGCGCAGCAATTTCAGCGCTTCGGCCAATTGAACGTCGTCCTTCGGATCGGCAGGCACATAGGCACTAGAGCCGGACCCGTCAGATCCTTCTTGCGCGCCCTTGATATGGCCTTTCAAATCAGATTCCGCACTCTTTACATCAACATCTTTGAACTTCTCAGGCAGCGGCTGTTCAAACTTGATATCCGGAACAATGCCCTTGCCCTGAATGCTCTTGCCCGACGGGGTATAGTAGAGCGCTGTTGTCATGCGCAGTGTGCCGGTGGTTTCACCAAGCGGAATAAGGGTTTGCACCGAGCCTTTACCAAACGATGTCGTACCAACGACTGTGGCACGGCGATGATCTTGCAGCGCACCTGCAACAATTTCGGAAGCGCTAGCGGAGCCGCCATTGACCAGAACTATTAGCGGCAGGCCGTTAATAAGGTCGCCCTTTTCGGCATCGAAACGCGTGATATTTTGCGGGTCGCGTCCCCGCGTTGAAACCACCTCACCACCGTCAAGGAACGTATCTGAAACGCTAACTGCTTGATCCAGCAATCCGCCGGGATTGTTACGCAAATCCAGAATAAAGCCCTTGAGCTTGTCCTTTGGAACATCCGCCTGTATTTTTTTGATCGCGTTGTCCAAGTCACCAAAAGTTTGTTCGGTGAAGGAAGTAATCTTCATATAGCCGATATCATTCTCGACACGGAATTTGACCGCCTTCACTTTGATAACATCGCGAACGATTGTGAAGTCCATCGGCTTGTCGGCGTGCTCGCGCAAAATGGTAAGTTTGATGGGCTCGTTAACTTTGCCGCGCATTTTATCGACAGCTTCTTCCAAGGTGAGGCCCTGCACGTCTGTGCCATCAATCTTAGAAATGAAATCGCCAGAGCGCACGCCAGCCTTTGCCGCGGGTGTATCATCTATGGGTGTGATGACTTTGATGAGGCCATTTTCCATGGTCACTTCAATGCCAAGACCACCGAACTCGCCGGAGGTTTGCACCTTCATATCCTGTGTATCAGCAGGGTCCATGTAGGATGAGTGCGGATCAAGCGCTGTCAACATGCCGTTGATCGCGCTTTTAATCAGCACTTTCTCATCCGGCACAGTTACATATTGGCGGCGCACGCGCTCGAACACATCACCAAAAATTGATAGTTGCTCATAGGTGTTATTGGTCGCCGCGACTGCTGAAATGCCGTTTGAAGAATGAAGAAGGCTCATGGCCGTTGCCCCCATCAGGGCACCAGTCAACAAAAGCGTGATCTTACGTGTCATTTTGTGTCCTTCCTGTCGGTTGTTTCGTCCACCATGGGGCGGAATCAACCGGTTTTCCATCTTTCCTGAACTCGATGTAGAGTTCCGGCTTTGCAGTCAATAGCGCCGTATCCGGAGACGGTGCGGCTTTTGCGGCCATAACGCCAATTGGTTCGCCAGACAGCACGAATTGCCCCGTCGAAACCACAATGCGCTCCATTCCACCTAAGACAACATGATAACCTGATCCCGCGTCAAGGATCAAAAGTTGTTTGTATGAACGAAACGGTCCGGCATATAATATAGTTGCATCTACCGGCGATGCAACGACCCCCAAGGGTGTCGCAGCAAATGTTGTTCCGGCGTTTGTTCCTCCGAAATCATTGTCTTTGCCAAAGAATTTTACCGGCTTGCCCGACACCGGCAAAACCAGCGATCCCTTGAGCGATGCAATGTCAATTCCAGGTGTGAGGCGCGTGTCACTTGGATTATTGTTTTTGGCCCGCTCCCGCTCAAGGGCGAGACGGCGCTCATCGTCGCGGCGCTGGCGCTCGGCCGCATTTTTCTCAGATGCCAGATCAGCATCCAGAGACGCAATCAAATCCTTCAGGGATTTTGCTTGTTCAGCCATGTGTTGGACTTTGTTTGCTTCAGCCGTGCGCTGCGCCTCAGACTGTGTCCGCAGCCTGCTCTTTTCGATAACAAGTGCATCGAGTGTGTGGCGCTCTTCTGATTGATTTTTGAGAACCGCCAGCAGCGACGAGCGTTCGTTGGCGATTGATGTGGTAATGCGTTTCAAGGCATCAAGGTCCATCACCAGCGCATCAGTTTGAGATCGTAACTCTGGTACGACCGCTCCAAGCAAGATGGCGCTGCGTACAGATGACAGCGCATCCTCCGGCTTGACGAGAATGGCGGGCGGCGGATTAAGCCCAATGCGCTCCAACGCGCCCAGCACCTCGGCAAGCACATCGCGACGGGCGCGTAGCGACGTGTGGATGGTTTCCTCTTCCTCGCGCTGGCCTTGGAGCCGCTCTTCAATAGTAGCGATGTCTTCGCTCAGTTTGCGTGCCGTTTTGGTGGACTGGATGAGCGCTGCGGTAATGGCTGTCTCGTCCTTTTTGATACCTTCTATGCTCGCATCCAATTCCTTGATTTTGTCTTCGGAAAGTGTGGCATCTTTTGCCAGAGCATCGAGATCGTTGACAGTTTTGTCGCGCTGTAGCGCCTTGGGCGATGGGGTCGGGATAGGCGCTTGCTGCGCGTTGGATAGCGGCGTGTAAAGGCAGGCAAAGGCGAGCACGGAGGCAAACAACACCGCAGCGCTTTTGGTGCGCACGGGCATGGTTCGAATCAGTGGTGAGCCTAAGTTAACAATCATGCGCCAAGCCTAGCGCCACTCTGTTAATCTTGCATTAACCATGATTTGACGCACCCGAGATAACTCAGTTGGCCACAACAATGGCGGCCATAAGGCGGGTTTCACTCGCGGTGATAAGGATGGCCTGAGAGAATTGTGGCCGCCCGATAAAGCTGCTCACCGGCAAGCACGCGCACCAATTGGTGCGGGATGGTCATGGCCCCAAACGAGATGACCCTGTCGGCCCGTTCGCGCAAGGTTTCGTGCAGGCCGTCAGCGCCGCCAATCATAAACGCGAGCGACTTTGCGCCGTCATCGCGCAGTTTGCCGATGGCGTTTGCAAATTCTTGTGAGGTGAGAGGCTTGCCTCGTTCGTCAAAGAGGAAAAGCTTGGCGTTGTCGTCCACGCCGCTTAGGAGCACTTTGGCTTCTTCGCGCTTGCGGGTTTCAGAATCCCGCGCCTTACTTTCGTTTGTTTGGCTAAGCCCACGAAACTCAAGACCAAGGCTGGGGGCAATCTTGCCGAACCGGTCAAAATAACGGTCGGCAAGTTCGCGTTCGGGTCCGCTTTTCATTTGCCCTATGGCGGAAAGTGAAATGCGCACCTTGGATACTTTTAGTGCTTTGTCGCGTCGATTTCCGGAATCTGCCACATTTTTTCAATGTTGTAGAAGGAACGGACTTCAGGGCGGAAAATATGAACGATCACATCGTCAGCATCCACCAACACCCAGTCAGCCATCGGCAGGCCTTCAACCTTGGTGTTCTTGAAACCTGCTTCTTTCAGCGCGGTCAAAATCTGGTCGGCGATCGCGGCAACGTGACGGGTCGAGCGCCCGCTGGCGATGACTAAATAGTCAGCCAATGCTGATTTGCCCTGAATGTCTATGGTGATGATTTCTTCAGCTTTACCGTCATCAAGACTTGCAAGTACAACGTCGATTACGGTCTTTTTATCGATAACGGACTTTTTGTTGAGGACGGAATTGGCGGATACGATACCGATAGTTCCGTCTTGGCTTGGCGCGGACGCTTTGCGGGTGGTTGAGGTAGCCAGTGTAGTGCCTTTCCAGCGATTACCGGTGCGCTGTTAAGCGGGGCCGGTTTGAACCTATCTCTGATCCACAATGATCGGAGTGTTATTTGCATGCGGGGCCATAGTTGTAGGCCGATTAGGCTCTTTAGCACCAGTTACATAAATACGCCAGACTACAAACACGGCGAACGCTAACGACAGACCAATGGCCAATGGGAAGTAAATAATCGTGCCAAAACGCGAGGTCAGGGCAGTGGTAAGAGCAGGCACGACGGCACCGGATATCGACCAGGCAAACAGCATGGTACTGGAAAGCTCGACCATGTCCTCCTTCGCCGCCTTGTCACCGGCATGGGCATTGCCAAGCGAATAGATGGATTCTGTTGCGCCATCCCACAGGATGAAGAACACGGCGAGGCCGAGCAGCGAAGCGCCATTGAACAGGCCGCAAACTGTGCCAGCAAAGGCCGACAGTAGCGCGCAGCCCGCAAGCACGAAACGCCTGTCCATACGGTCGGAAATCCAACCTGCTGGAAGCTGAATGAGCAATGTGCCGATTGGCATCGCAAACATCAAAAGGGAGACTTCCTTTTGGCTATAGCCTGCCGCACTCAGGTGAATGGGCGTGAAACCGCCTGCCAGCATCGACATGCCGCCTACAGCCAGCATTGAGACCAATCCGACGGGCGAGATCGCCCACGCTTTGCGAAACGAAATTGAACCGCTGACAGGAGGCTTGGGAATGGGAAGGCTGGTGATGCCGATGGGCAAAATAGAACACGCGGCCAGTAAAACTGCCACGAGCGGCGGCGTGTTTTTCGACATATCCAGATAGGCCAAAATCAGCGAGCCAGTGCCTAGGCCCATGATATAAACAATGTAGAAAATTGCCATGACGCGGCCACGGATTTTGTTCTCCACCGCATCATTCAGCCAGCTTTGGGCGATAATAAACAGGGCGGCGATGGCAAACCCATAACCGACACGCGCGGCTAGCCAATTGGCTGGGTTGACCTCAAAAGCGGTTACAACATTGGATAGAATGATGAGCGCAGTGAACACCATATAGGCCCGCGCGTGACCGACACGTCGCACAATCCTGTTGGTAAAGAGGCAGCCAACCATCGATCCCACTGACATGCCTGACAATATTGAACCGGCCCATGTGGGGTCAAAACCTGAGGCTGAGAGCCGGATGGGGATGTAAGAAAACATCAGGCCATTGCCGATGGACAGTAAGCCCATCGATAGAATTATCGAGGCGATGGCCCAGATATTGGGCGTTGTGGTTTCGGTCATCAGGTCGGTGCGCATGACCTATATTGCACGAGACGGGCGATATTGGCTCCAGCAAAAGCGACGGCGTGATGTCGCCGTTTTCCAGCCGGGGCAGATGATGCCCATTATGATTTGGCAATCGTGCGGAAGGTTGCCGTTGCAGGACCGCTGTGGGCAAGGTCAGGCCTTGCGATTTCACCCACGACATTGAAGGGCACGTCGCGGGGGTCAACTCCGATATCCAGCAAAAGATGATCGGGTAGGGTCTTCAAGTTGTGGAAGTTGCGCACTGGTGAGGTATTGGTCTCCCAAAGCCGCCGCAAAAGCTCAGGTAAGCGGGAAATTAACGATGGGGATGCGAATTCGAATGTGAGGACGGACATGGGAGGCTCCTGATATTAGATCAAGTTCTACTTGATGATCTCTGATTGTCCCCATAATGCTTTATTGACCTTGCTAGGGGAAACGAGTAGTTCTTTCCATATCAGTAATTTTTTCTTGAAGATAAAATGCGCCAGATACCCGGTACCCGTGCCTTGCGGACGTTTATGGCGGCAGCAAAGCACCTCAACTTTACCCGCGCGGCTGATGACATTGGCTTAACGCCTGCGGCAGTGAGTTTTCAGATCAAAGAGATCGAAGACCAGCTTGGCCTAAAGCTATTTACCCGCACCAGCCGCACCATTCGTCTTACCGAGGCGGGTACTATTTTGAGTGAGGCGACAACAGAGGCACTAGAGCTTATGAACCACGCGGTTTCGCGGGCACATAAGGCGGCGCGCGGGACGGCGCAATTGAAGGTGACTGTCGATCCACAATTTGCGACCAAATGGCTGATGCGGCGTGTCGAGCGATTTCGCAAGCTTCATCCCGAAATCGAGTTGAGGTTCGACATTGCCTACGAAGTGCGCGATTTTGAGGTGGATGATATTGACCTTGCGATCCGCTTTGGCGCGGGCAAATATCAGGGACTGACAGCCAACCGGTTGTTCGATAATATTATCGTTCCGGTGTGTAGCCCGCGTTTGTTGGCCTCGGGCAAGCCGCTCAAGGTTCCACGCGATCTTTTGCAACACACGCTTGCCCACATTGAATGGTCGCACCAAGGGGTGACGTGGCCAAACTGGAGCATGTGGATGGCTGCGGCGGGTGTTAGCGACTTTGACGACAGCAACACAATTGTATTCGGTACCTCATCCGATGCCGTTGGGGCGGCGATGGCGGGTGATGCGGTAGCGCTGGCGGATTTCTCAATGGTTGCGGATGATCTTTCTGAGGGACGGTTGGTACAGCCGTTTGAATTGAGCATCAAAGTGCCGCCTGAATATGCCTATTTCTTAGTTTACCCAGAAAAGACCGCAGCCGATAAGCGTATCATCGCCTTTCGTGATTGGATTACGCTGGAAGCCACGCAGACAGAAGTCTGAGGTTTGGGCTGTTTGTTTGGTGAAATAATTGCCGATAGTTAATTCTATCCATGAAATTTGAATGGCTCCAGCCTTCCCCCTTGCACGGCCTTGCCTCTACAGGACGTCATTCCGGCCAAGCGCAGCGCAGAGCCGGAATCTAGAGATGGATAGTCAAGAGAACACTCCTTTGCTCGGCCTCTAATTGTTTGATTTCAATAGGATTTCACCGATAGAGCATTCCATTTTTGTACTCTACGGCTCTGGATTCCGGGTTCCGCTTTGCGGCCCCGGAATGACGGCTAATAGGGGCAATAAACGACCTATGATCTTTCCCTTTGTGGAAAAACTGGTCTGCGCAAATTATTTTTGCATTTTTATCCACTGTCATCTGAGTGGGCGCATAATGCCCTCGCTCGTTGCAACGGGGACACGGAATTCATGATCCAAGTGTCTGTGGCAACGGCCGGTGCTTTGCTGGCGGATTGGAAATCCGCTGGGTGTTGAACCCCCAAGCAGAGGCGCATCCGGCCCGGCTCGCGAGACGCATGACCATCGCAAATGATGGGAGGCTTCTCACGAGTGACTGGGTCAGCGCAAGAACACCGTTCCGGGTGTGTGGCGATGTCACACATTAAATCTTTAGAAGGCAGGACCACACACCCGGCTTCCCCAAAGATTTTACAATAGCCAGACCGGAAACGGGGCGTGGTAACGAGGAAAATTTGCAATGCGGGGACGGTTTTACTCATGGCGCGAGACATGGCTCAAATTGGAGCTATGTGGCGCAATTAGTTAACTGTCCCCGAATTGTCGCGACTCCAAAGCTGATGCTTGTTCTTTGAATCTGAATGATGATTGGCATTTTATGCAGGGCCACTATGCTGACATTAACACCTATGGCGGCTGGTCCTAAGTGTTCGCCTGCGCCTTGCGAATGGCGCTCGATGACAGCGGCGAACGGGGCCCATGAATGAATGTCCACGCGGGCGCAGGTTTGCGCGCCAAGTCCCGCGCGTCGTCTTCATCAATACGCGCTTCGCCAAATGTCTTGGCAAACTTCGATGTGAGGAACGACAGCGTGGAGCCGGGCCGGTCAATCACGCCGACGGGGAATGTCGCGGCGATTTCTTGCCAGCGCTGCCATTTATGGAAATTCTGCAAATTGTCAGCGCCCATCAACCAGATGAAATCAACGTCTGTGTTGCGTTCGCGAACGATATCCAATGTGTCAGCGGTATAGCGCACATTAAATGCCGCTTCGAAGGCTGTGATCTTGATACGCGGATATTGGGTGATGGCCTCGCAAGCGGCGATGCGGTCCCTTAGCGGGGTTAATTCCGTGATGTCTTTCAATGGATTTCCCGGTGTGACAATCCACCAAAGCTGGTCCAAATTAAACGTGCGTAGCGCGATTTCCGCCAGCAGCACATGGCCCGCGTGGGGCGGGTTGAACGAACCGCCGAACAGACCAATGGCCATACCCGCTTCAGTGTGTGGCATTTTCAAATAATCAGGATCAACACCGGCAATCGTCACGGACGTGTCTGTCCAGTGCCGTGAACACGGTATTTGAATGAGGTCAGTTGCTCGACACCAACGGGTCCGCGCGCGTGCATCTTGCCCGTTGCGATGCCGATCTCTGCGCCCATCCCAAATTCGCCCCCATCGGCAAATTGTGTGGAGGCATTATGCAGCAAAATGGCTGAATCAATTTCGTTGAAGAAGCGCTCCGCCACGCTTGGCGTTTCGGTGATAACTGCCTCAGTATGATGCGATGAATAGCGGTTGATATGTTCAATTGCGCCGGAAACTCCATCGACCAATTTCACCGAAATAATCGCATCCAGGTATTCGGTTGACCAGTCTTGCTCGGTGGCTGGAATAGCGCCGTCGAAGGCGGCAACGACCTCATCGCTACCGCGAATTACGCAGTGTTTGGCGGCAAGATCAGCGAGGATCGGTACGAGATGTGTGGGTGCAATGGCCTTATCAATCAGCAATGTTTCTGCAGAACCGCAAACGCCCGTGCGGCGCATTTTGGCGTTGACGACGATGTTGCGTGCCATTGTTAAATCCGCTGTTGCGTCAACGTAAATATGGCAAATGCCTTCGAGATGGGCAAACACCGGCACCCGTGCATCGCGCTGCACACGCTCGACAAGACTCATGCCACCGCGCGGCACGATAACATCAAGATTGCCGCCAAGACCCTTGAGCATTTCGCCGACAGCGGCGCGATCGGTTACTGGTACGCGCTGGATACAATCCTCTGGCAGACTGGCAGATTTCAGCCCCGCCACGAGGCAGGCATGGATTGCAGACGAGGAATTGACTGAGTCTGAACCGCCGCGCAAAATCACTGGATTGCCAGCCTTGAGGCACAGTGCACCGGCATCAGCCGTCACATTTGGGCGGCTCTCGTAGATGACGCCAATGACGCCCAGCGGCGTGCGCACGCGCTCGATTTGCAGCCCATTTGGGCGCTGCCAAAAGGCAATAATTTCGCCAATCGGGTCTTTTAATTCGGCAATTGCGCGGATGCCATCAGCCATGGTGCGGATCCGGCTTTCATCCAAACGCAGCCGGTCCAGAATAGCAGGAGTTAGCCCAGCCTCTTGGCCATTGGCCATATCAGTGCCGTTGGCCGCAAGAATAGTATCCATGTTGCGAATGATGGCTTGTGCCATTCCTGTCAGTGCCGCGAATTTGGTTTCCGCTGTTGCCAACATTAGCGGCTGGGCAGCTGCACGGGCGCGCTTTCCCATATCCAGCATCAGGGCTTCAAGGCCAGCATTGGCATTTTGGTTCGCTGTCAGCATCTCAGTGGCTCACATGGTTTGATACCACGAGGTCATCGCGGTGGATCATGGCAGAACGCGCTTCATAGCCCAAAATAGCGGGAATGTCCGCGCTCTTCTTACCGGCAATTTTAGTGGCGTCGGAGGCATCATAGGCAATCAAACCGCGGGCGGATTCTTGCCCGTCGGGACCAATGACGGCAACGGTATCGCCGCGCTCAAAATTACCTTCAATCGTGCGAACGCCTGCTGCCAGAAGTGACTTTCCAGAGAGGAGAGCAGTCAACGCGCCGGCGTCAATCGTCAGCCGTCCAGCCGGTTCCAGATTGCCTGCAATCCACGTTTTCCATGCGGTTACGGGCGAGGTGGATGCCTTGAACAATGTTGCCCGCTCGCCGCGATCTATAGCTGAAAGCGGGTTCATCCGCGCGCCGGTCGTGATAATCATAGCTGTGCCAGCGGCAGTAGCGATCTTGCCTGCATCGAGCTTGGTCTTCATGCCGCCGCGCGAGATTTCAGATGCGGCAACACCTGCCATTGCCTCGATAGCGGGCGTGATTTTTTCGACAACTGGAAAAAATTTTGCATTAGGATCGAGATGCGGCGGAGCGGAGTATAGTCCGTCAATATCCGATAATAGCACCAACAAATCAGCGCCCATCATGGTGGCAACGCGGGCAGCAAGGCGGTCATTATCGCCATAGCGGATTTCTGATGTGGCAACCGTATCGTTCTCGTTTATCACGGGAATGGCTTTGAGCCGCAACAGCGTGTCAATGGTGGCACGGGCGTTGAGATAGCGGCGACGCTCTTCGGTATCTCCTAGTGTTAGTAGAATTTGGCCCGCAGTTAGGCTATGAGCACCCAACACATCGGCATAGGCTTTCGCCAGGGCGATCTGGCCAACGGCGGCAGATGCCTGACTTTCTTCCAGCTTTAATGCGCCTTTTGGCAGTTTTAGGATCGTGCGACCAAGAGCTATTGCACCGGAAGATACTACAAGAACTTCCGTGCCTTTTGCGGTCAGCGCGGCAATATCTTGGCCAAGACTTTCCAGCCACTCGCGCTTTAAGCCCTTGGAGCGGTCCACCAAAAGTGCCGAGCCAATCTTCACAACAATGCGTTTGAAACTTCCCAGCGACGAGAGGCTCATGGGACCTATTCCACCCACCGTGTGTCCGGCTCCACTGGTGCTTCTTCTGCCTTGGAAATGGAGATTTCGAGCGCCAGTTTGCGCTGGGCAACATCCAAACCCTCACGCGAAACCCCCGAAATCGTTATTGGCGTCTTGCGACAGGCTTTTTTCAAGGCGGCCAGTTTCAAGGCCCGGGTTTCCTCGTCAACCGTGTCGACTTGGCTAAGTGCAACAATTTCCGGCTTATCCAGGAGGCCGCCGCCATAGGCCTTCAATTCCTTGCGTACAGTTTTGTAGGCCTTTGCCACATCTTGTTCCTGAGCGGAAACCAAATGCAGCAAAACGCGGGTACGCTCAACATGACCTAGAAACCGGTCACCAAGGCCGACGCCCTCATGCGCGCCTTCTATGAGGCCTGGAATATCGGCGATAATAAATTCGCGCCCGTCAATATTGGCCACACCCAAGTTTGGATAGAGTGTGGTGAAAGGATAGCCGGCAATCTTCGGCCGTGCGGCAGTTACACTGGCGAGAAAGGTCGATTTTCCAGCGTTCGGCAAGCCGACCAAACCGGCATCAGCGATTAACTTAAGGCGTAGCCAAACGGTGCGCTCCTCTCCCTCTTGGCCGGGATTGGCGCGGCGTGGGGCTTGGTTACTTGAGGTCTTAAAATGAGCATTTCCAAAGCCGCCATTGCCGCCCTTGGCAATGCGGAATCGATCGCCGATGTTCTGCAAATCGCAGATTAGCGTTTCATTGTCTTCTTCGTATATTTGCGTGCCGGCAGGCACTTTCAAATTCGCATTGTCGCCTTTGCCGCCCGCCTGATCGCGGCCCATGCCGTGTACGCCGGTTTTGCCCTTGAAATGCTGCTGGTAGCGATAGTCGATCAGCGTGTTAAGGCCGTCAACAACTTCGACCCAGACGTCACCGCCCTTGCCGCCATCGCCGCCATCGGGGCCGCCAAACTCAATGAATTTCTCACGCCGGAACGACACGGAGCCCGCCCCGCCATCACCGGATCTGATATAAATTTTTGCTTGATCTAGGAATTTCATTTGTAGTGCCTCGAATTGAAAAGAGGCATTACAACAAAAGCCGGATTTGGCAAACTTTTAGCTGTTTATTTTTGGAAATCCACCTTCACCTTTGCTACCGGAAGTCCGTATTTCGTGACAATTGCTGTGTTGGCTAGTGTTTTGCCGTCTGGCGCAATGTGTAATGTGTCGTAGAAATGCACGATGTTTGTGGCCGAACTGGCGTCAATATCGACGAAATAGTTGAAGCGGGCAGTTTGGCCGGAGACGGTAATCTTGGCGATGCCAACAACATCTTCACGCACGCCATTGTAGCGGCCTTCGCCGGTTTTGGTTAATATCCATGTTTTACGACCGCGCTCGCCGTCGGCGTAGAAAAAATCTTCACGCAGGGATAGCTGCTTGCCGTTCCATTTGCCCATCAATTTGACAGTAAAATCGCGCTTTACGCCATTAATTGCTGAAAATTTGCCGTTGGCAACGCTTTTGCCGGTGAAGAAACTGATGAGTGCATCTTGCGCGTGGGCTGGTGCGGCAACGCCGAGCAATAGGGCGGCCGTAGTATAGATTTTGGATAATTTGGACATTAAACGTCTCCTTCTGGCGATGTTACGCGCCAGAAGGCTAAGTGGATTGAATTTTCACACGCCGTGTCCCCAAGAGCGCAGGCTGGCCCAAGTTTTGCGATCCAGCGCGAAACGCTCTACCGTGACGGAACCTGCGGAGATGGAATTCATCATGCCATTGCCGCTGTGCTGGAAGCCGCTTTTTTGAATGACGCGGCGCGAGGCGGGGTTGGAAAGGCGGCAGGCGGCGTGGATTTGTGCCATATCCGTATCGCGGAAGGCCAAATCTACCAGCGCGTGGGCGGCTTCTGTGGCATAGCCTTGGCCCCAGAAGGGCTCGCCCAGCCAGTAGCCAAGCTCTAAACCATTGCCTTTGGAAGAATCCAGCCCGGCGCAGCCGATGAAACGGCCGGTCGCTGCCATTGTTACGGCATAGACGCAGCCGTTCGGGCCGCCGTCGCTGTTGCGGGCGATGAAAGCGCGGGCGTCGGCGAGGCCATAGGGGCAGGGCATACGGGCGACCATGGCGGCGATTTTGCGGTTGTTGGCCAAAAATGCGATGTCATGGGCGTCGTCCAAAACGGGACGGCGCAGAACCAAGCGCGGCGTTACAAGTTGCGCACAGTCTAGTCTAAAGCCTGAGCTATCAGGCTCCAATTCCTCTAAGGCAGTCATTACTGTTTCCTCCAAGCATATGAAATAAAACGAAAAAAGGGAAAAATGGCGACCCATTTTTCCCTTTAATCTATGCTTGGGGTTTCCAAACACCGGGGTCCAATGGGACGCCGGTGGTGAAAACTACCGGCTTATTCTGCGGCGAGTGCTTTCGGCATGACCGAAATAAACACTTTGCCGTCGGCTTTCGTGCGGAAAGCGACGGTACCGGGAATGGTGGCGAATACGGTATGGTCCTTGCCCAAGCCTACGCCTGTGCCGGGATTCCATTTGGTGCCGCGCTGGCGGACCAGGATGTTGCCGGAAACGACTTCTTCGCCGCCGAACTTTTTAACGCCGAGGCGCTGCGAGTGGGAATCACGACCGTTGCGCGATGAACCGCCAGCTTTTTTATGTGCCATGGGATATCTCCTTCGTGATTTC
>JANPBE010000429.1:0-1146 GCA_031430295.1 Phyllobacterium sp. | reverse complement strand
AAGGGAGCGTGGGGTGATGGCGCGTTTTTTTTCGTCACTGCTTAATGTTACATTGTTTTTTCTTTTCACGACGGCAATACTTGGGGCAATAATTGCGTTAGTCGGAGCAATCGCTGGCTGGGCAGGCGTAAAGTCAATGGGCGCGCTGATGGCGGGAGTTGGCACGTTAGGTATATTTGCCGTGTTAATGTCGCCAGTTGGCGCATTTCTTGCGAGTGTCTCGTTGTTGGGATCAAACCCGACTGAGCAGGAGAACAGCAAGTGATATTTTGTGAACTGCCGATGGAGCTTGCCTTCGGAGCGCAGAAGCTGATCGGGATTAGTCTTGAAGGGAGCGTGGGGTGATGGAGAAACGCGATTATCTATCAAAAGAGATATGGCTGCCGCCTGTAATTGGGGGCCTTTTTGTGGTAGCGACTTCGCCGGTGTGGGACACTTATGGCGCGGCAGGCGCAGCCATCGCTAGTTTCTTTGGTATGATTTTGGGTCAAATATGTGTGCAGTTCTTTCGGGCGCGCCAAAAATGACTATCCAGAGCAAATTGGCTGAATGTGCAATTACCGCCGTAATTCTGAGACGGTGTTGAGGGATCGCGAAGTGATGGACCCAACCAATTTGACTTTTTACGCCGTTGTTTGTGGCACATTGGCAGCTGTTTCACCGCGAGTTGATGCGCTTTGGGTGCGGGCGGCTATGGGGATTGTTATTGGCCTCATTGCCTCGGCTACTTTGCCATATTTGAAGGGATTTTTAGGACTGTGAGTTCCACCCCGTTCAAAGGCGTCATGCCAAATTACGGGCCGCTTATGGCAGGATGGTGGGCGTAGTAGTAAAATTGGACCGAGTGGATCATCCATTCGAACCGCCATTCCGGGGCCGCGCAGCGGAACCCGGAATCCAGAGATGGGATGATGGAAGTTGGCAAAGCGGGTTGATGAAGTCGAGACGATTGGACTGAGTGGATAAAGGCCGGGCCTCACGACTCTGGATTCCGGGTTCTGCTACGCAGCCCCGGGATGGCGGGCGAGAGTGGGGGCCAGAAAGACGGAGTGCGAGATTGGCTCCGAATTGACGAATAGGAAATGGACTAAAATGCTTGAAATACGTAATCTCCACGCCCGCATTGCTGGCACTGATACTGAAATT
>JANPBE010000428.1:0-2677 GCA_031430295.1 Phyllobacterium sp. | reverse complement strand
CGGTGAGGTGCGCGGACCTGAAGTGTTCGATTTGCTTCAGGCTATGAACACTGGCCATGATGGTTCAATGGGAACCATCCACTCCAACTCTCCCCGTGAATGCTTGAACCGCATGGAAGCAATGATTGCGATGGGTGGTTTTGGCCTGCCACAGCGCACGGTTCGCGAAATTATCGTGGGCTCAGTTGATATTATCATTCAGGCGATGCGCCTTCGCGATGGCTCGCGCCGTATCACGCACATCACCGAAGTGCTCGGCATGGAAGGCGATGTCATCATCACTCAGGATATCGTTTTGTACGATATGAAGGGCGAAGATGCCAACGGCAAGATCATTGGTAAGCACGTATCAACCGGTGTTGGTCGTCCGGGTTTCTGGGACCGCGCACGTTATTACAACGAAGAGTCACGTTTGGCAGCGGCACTGGATGGCATGGAGCAAGTGCGCAACTAATACATTTTTAACTGCGTTATTTCAGATGCGTTAACGATGTGAGCCTAAACAGAATATAAGAGCACGCTTTGAAATATTCAAAACGTGCGGGGTCTGAGGGTGCATTAAGGGTTTGTTTCGATGTTCGGGTTGGATACCAATGTAATAGCCATGGTTGCCCTCGCTTTCTTCAGCGTTGCCGGCTTGGCATATGCTTTCCTTTATCAAAAGATTGAGGAAGAAAGCCGCACGAATAAGCGGATGAAAGCGGTTCAGACGACCGATAATGAGCGCTCCTCGGCGCGCACTGCCAAAGACAAAGTAACCGACGCAAACAAGCGCCGTAAGCAGGTCCAAGATAACCTGAAAGACTTTGAATCTCGGCAAAAAAACCGTGAGCAACTCATTCGCAGACCGCCGCTAAAGACCCAAATCCAACAGGCCGGTCTCACTTGGGATATTAAGATATTCTATATTGTAAGCGCCGTTGCCGGCGTGCTTGCCGCGTTGGCAGCTTTTGTGCTTGGTGCACCATATTATGCGGTTCCCGGAGCGTTAATCGGGGTGGGTGTAGGACTGCCGCGATGGGTGGTTTCATACATGCGCAAACGACGCATCAAGAAGTTTCTCGCCGAGTTTCCTAACTCGATTGATATTATCGTACGCGCTGTTAAATCCGGTCTGCCGCTGAATGACGGGCTTCGGCTTATCGCCAACGAGGCCAAGGAGCCGGTTGCGGCCGAGTTCAAACGCATTCTGGAGGCCCAGCAAATCGGCCTTTCGGTCCCGGAAGCCGTGGGCAAACTTTACGAAAGTATGCCTTGTTCTGAGGCTAATTTCTTTGGCATTGTGATTCAAATCCAAGCACAAGCGGGTGGTAACTTGTCTGAAGCGCTTGGCAATTTGTCTCGCGTTATTCGTGACCGTAAGAAGATGAAGTCCAAAGTTGATGCGATGTCGATGGAAGCCAAGGCCTCTGCTGCTATCATTGGCGCGTTGCCGTTCATCGTAACGCTGTTGGTTTGGCTTTCGTCACCTGATTATATCATGCTCCTTTTCACCACTGATACTGGACACACAATCATCGGCGTCTCGCTGGCGTGGATGAGCATCGGCATTATGGTGATGAAGAAGATGATCAACTTTGATATGTAAGACGGAGGACTCTTGTTATGGGATCAGTTGTTAAGAGTTTTTCCGACCCGCAGTTTCTGATGGTTGCGTTAATTGCTGTATCAGTATTTGCGACGATCTTTACAGTGCTCATGCCTTATTTAGGCGGTAGCCAACTTGAAGGCCGCATGAAGTCGGTAGCGTTGGAACGCGATGCCATGCGGGCCCGCGAGCGTTCCAAACTCGTCAGCGAAGCAGACCGTAAACGCCGCTCGGGCGGAGGATCCCTCAAAGAGGCAACTCAAAAAGCTGGTATTCGTGCGGTTGTTGAACGTCTGGATTTGAAGAAGGCGCTGGCCGACGAAAATACAGTCAACAAACTACGCATGGCGGGCTTTCGCGGTCAAAATCCTCTAATTATGTTCTTGTTTCTTCGCTTTGTTTTGCCGTTCATCGCGTTTACCGGCGCCGTGATATACACATTCTGGCTTGGTGGGTTTGCAGAAAAAACCACTATGATGAAATGGTTTATCTGCTTCGTCATCGCTTACGCAGGCTTTTACGCACCTAACCTCTACATTTCTAACAAGTCTGGAAAGCGTAAGAAATCCATTGAGCGCGCGTGGCCTGATGCGCTAGATCTCATGCTGATTTGCGTGGAATCCGGTATGGCAACCGAGGGTGCATTCCGCAAGGTTTCGGACGAAATTGGTACGGCATCCGTTGAACTCGCGGAAGAATTGGTGCTCACAACGGCTGAGTTGTCATACTTACCAGAGCGCCGCCAAGCCTTTGAAAACTTGGCGAGCCGGACTGGTCTGGATACCGTTCGCTCGGTAACGCAGGCGCTTATTCAGGCGGAAAAATATGGCACACCGGTAGCCACAGCGCTGCGTGTTCTATCGCAGGAAAGCCGCGAGCATCGCTTGAACGAAGCGGAAAAGAAAGCTGCGGCGCTACCACCAAAACTGACGGTTCCGATGATTCTGTTCTTCCTGCCGGTTCTGTTTGGCGTAATTCTCGGACCGGCCTGCATTCGTGTTTCGGCAAATGGCGGTATATTCGGCTATGCCGCTAATTCGGCTCCGGCGCTATAAGACGCCGCTTCTTGGACTCTCTAAAACAAAAAGC
>JANPBE010000427.1:0-1342 GCA_031430295.1 Phyllobacterium sp. | reverse complement strand
GCAGAGAGAGCCTTGCTGCCCGCCCGTTGCAGCGAGGTTATGGCAATAGATTTTGCACCGCAGGCGATTGTCAAACCGTCAATCACATTTCCAGCCCCGCTCGACCTATCATCGACTTTAGATGCTAAGATTTTTACCCGTTCCAGCTTGCCAGCGATTTCCATCTCGCACCAAGCACCCGGAAACGGGCTGATACCGCGAATGTGATTGTGGACTTTATCAGCCGACTTTGACCAATCAATCCGCGTTTCTGCCTTGTCAATTTTCTTAGCATAGATTGCACCATCGCTGGGTTGCTCAGTCAGCGGCAAATCACCGGTTTCGAGTTTGGCCATCGCCTCTACCATTAGCTTTGCACCAACTGACATCAACGCATCATGCAATTCGCCCGCTGTCATCTCGCCGCTAATAGGAACAATCTGCGTTAACGCCACGGGCCCAGTATCCAGCCCTACGTCCATTTTCATCACCATCATACCGGTCGCTTTATCACCAGCCATGATGGCGCGTTGGATAGGCGCAGCACCGCGCCAGCGTGGAAGCAGTGAAGCGTGGCCATTATAGGCGCCGAGCCTTGTGCCCTCAAGAATGGCTTTGGGCAGCAGCAATCCGTAGGCAACAACAACAGCAACATCCGCATTCAATGCGCCGAACGCCTCGACATCTTCACTAGCCTTAAAGTTCAACGGCGTGCGCACTTGAAGGCCAAGTGCCTCTGCCTTTTGCTGTACAGGTGACTTCACAACATCAAGTCCACGCCGTCCGCCCGCACGGGGTGGCTGCGAATATACGCAGCAGATTTCATGCCCGGCATCGCTCAGCGCCTGCAAAGTTGCGGCAGCAAATTCGGGTGTGCCCATGAAAATAATGCGCAAGAGATTAGCCTTCAAACGGGTTGACGAGTTTGAGGCCAAGGCCTTCAAAATCACGAGTGTTGCGGGTGGCGAGCGTCGCGTTGTTGGCAAGGCAGATTGCAGCGATCTGGGTATCCTGAATCGAAATTGAACGTCCTGTCCGTTCGAGGTGTTGCCTTAATTTGCCGTGCAGCATGGCTACTGCGGTGTCGAGCGGCAATATTCTGGCGGCAAACGTTGTGTGGACATGGCGTTCGATAACATCCAAATAACGGCGGCTTCCATCGCGCTCCAACACACGAAAGCCTCCGAATACCATTTCCGAGATAACGGGCGCACACAAATACAGCTCCAAAATATCGCAGGAATCATACCACTGCCGCAAATTAGGATGGGCGTTATGCCGGTCTGCCTCAGAGATCACGTTGGTATCAAGAACGATCATTCTAGTTCCGGCACTGGACGCTCGAACGCACTTTTACGGGCAT
>JANPBE010000426.1:0-5124 GCA_031430295.1 Phyllobacterium sp. | reverse complement strand
GAACGCGCGCGGGCTTTTGGCCTCAACGTTAGTATGGTCATTGTCGACGATGACGTAGCATTGCCAGACCTGCCGCAGGCGCGCGGTGTGGCCGGAACATTATTCGTTCATAAAATCGCAGGTGCGCTTGCAGACGCAGGCGCTGATCTTGCCGCAGTGACGGAAGGCGCCTTACGGGTTATCGTGGCACCAAAAGCATCGGCATGTCGCTCGATACATGCACCATGCCGGGCTCTCCAAAAGAGGATCGCATTCCCCAAGGCATGGCAGAACTTGGCCTTGGTATTCACGGCGAATCTGGTGTTGAACAGATTTCATTTAGTAGTGCCAAGCAAGGCATGGCGGCCGTCATTAACAAGTTAAGTGCTGGCATGGGCGACACGCCGCATGTGGCATTGCTCAACAATTTGGGCGGCGCTTCTGTGCTGGAAATGTCGGTGCTCCTGCATGAATTAATTCAATCCTCTATCGGATCAAATATCACTCACATCGTCGGCCCCGCTGCCATGATGACATCCTTGGACATGCGCGGCTTCTCGATTTCGATATACCCGCTTAACAAGATGGACCTCAAAGCGTTGGAATCCGCCACATCTTTGGCCGCATGGCCGGGCGTGAGTCATGTCGCGCCGATTGAGATTGTTGGCCTGCCAGATGGCCTGACACCCGTGATGCCCTTGCCGTCACAGCATAAGCCAACCCGCGAATTTCTCACCGGCTGTTGCGAGCTGTTGATATCAATTGAGGCTGATCTTAATGCGCTTGATGCAAAGTCAGGCGATGGTGACACGGGCTCAACGCTTGCCGGTGCCGCGCGTGCCCTTATCGGCGCGATGGATAAGTTGCCGCTGTCAGATTACACGCAGCTTTATCGCGCCATTGGGCAGGAACTTAGCCAGACAATGGGCAGCTCGTCCGGTGTTCTCTTGGCGATCTTCTTTGCAGCAGCAGGCGATGGCGCCTCAAGCGGGCTTCCGATGCGTGAAGCGCTCATTGCAGGCCTTAAGCGTATGCAGGAAATCGGCGGTGCAAACCTTGGTGACCGGACCATGGTGGATGCCTTGTCGCCAGCTCTTGACGCACTTGAGAACGGTATGAAAGAGGCCGCGGCCGCTGCTCGGACGGGGGCAAACTATACCGCCACCTTGTTACAGGCAAAGGCAGGTCGCTCATCCTACATCAGCGCCGCGCAGCTCGACGGGCATATCGACCCTGGTGCGGAAGCGGTAGCGCGGTTGTTTGAATATTTGGCTGCTTGAGGAAAGTTGCTACGTGAGCCGCCTTTTATGCGAGTTGAACGTGGTCTCACAGGAAAAGCGTCTAAAATTGTAATTGTGAAAATGGCAACGTGACATCGCTTCTCGGGCGGGTCACGTTGCCGTATTTCTATTTGACAATAATACCGTCATTCAAGCCTGATAATGGATGGAGTACTGGCAGGGAGGCGTTCCCCTCTGCCTTGGATGCCGTGGCTTATCAGCCCCAGAACGCGTCTTCCTGCTCAGGGTTTGACGAGAACAGCCACACTTCAACGATCTTGCTATCCCCGAAGCGCAGCAGATCAATCCCTGGCTGATCGACCTTGGGGTGCACAGAAAAAAGCCTGACGCGGGCCGCACTTGAGGCGACGGGCCTAAGCGCCAAGAGCGTCATCACCGCTCGTATCGCCCTTGAGGCAAAACGCCTTCTGGTCCACACCGACAGACCCATCTACCTCATCGCCGAGGGCTTGAGGCTTCGAGGAAGCGACGAACTTCGGCAAGTTTTTCAGGTGCGAACTTGGCTTGCTAGACCGGCGATATGCAACGACGCACTGGGGCGTGGCGGAAGAGTTCCGCACACGTTTCCCCGCGGTAATTCTCGATGTTGATCGGCTTATCATAGACGATGGCGACATCATTACCGCAGGCGGCATGATGGCATGGACGGTCTGGTTTGGTCCCGTTCAGTCCGGCAGCTAGGCGCAGCGGAACGTGAACTCGCCGCTGATATGCGTATACCAGCCGATGCACGCAGATGCGCCGCTGCGCTTTGCAAACGATAATTTCGGGCCAAATGGCCGTGTTTGGAAGTGAGTAATAAAAGCGGTGGCAGGATATATGGAAGTGTAGTCGCCCTTCCCAAAGCGGCCTTCGGCCTTTTGGGTCCCTTGGCTTTGTACACTTCCCTATATCCTGAGTTTTTTGAGAATTAGGACTTCAAAAACCGGCACTATTTTTGCAAACCTTCATTTTCTAAGTGTCAAATGGCGTGGTTGCAGTGACGTCATCATGACGTCATGGGTCACACTTGAAGATATCCAACGTAGGCTGTGTAGGTCTGGTACATAATCAAAACTTGATGCCGACCGCTCAGTTTGGTGTTTGTTCCTTATGAAGCTCACAATTTTGAAGCTTGGCAAAATGATTTTCCTATTGCTTGCCTATTCGTCTCTTCTTCTTGCTTCGGGCATAGATGGTTTTGTGCCGCCGACTGCGTTTGGCAGGAGAGCGCCTCATTTTGTCTCGACGGGGGGCGTGGACATTTGTGGCATTGACGGGCCCGCAGATGTTTGCTTTGCATTTGATTATGACGGCACGCTCGTGGACGTGGGTGAGGTATTGCGTCCTAAGGATGAAGAGGTCTTGCGCGGATTGAAGGATATCGGACTTCAGATTTTTGTGATCACTGCCCAGTCCGCTGCTTACATGAGGGAATCCGTAGACCCGTCAATTTTCGCCGGGATCATTTGTGAGTGTAACGTGGATATTATCAATCCCGATGGAAAGGTACTGGAGCTGATGGATTTAGAGTCCATGTCGCCGGCGCAGGAACGTATTGAAAATTTTATCGTGGAGATGAATTGGAATTTTAAGGTCAATCGCAAGCGCGCGGGGTTTGCCGTGGATGTTCGCGGCGCGACAAAGCATCAGGAAAAAGCGATTGTTGATGAGGTTAAGGGGATGGCCTTCGAAAACGGGATGCGGTGCGCCCCGACTGCGGGGTTCGTCGATTATATGCTTCCGGAATCGGTGCAGAATAAGGCCTTGGGCCTCAAAGCCCTCAAGAAGCGTTTGCCGCTTTACAAGTTTATTACGGGAGGGGACAGCATCAACACTGACGGACCCATGTTGGAAATTTCGGATTCCTCCTACATCGTCGGTGGGGACTCATTTAAATCAGCGAAGAAGGTCTCGCGCCCGGCAGTTACCATGAAACTGCTAGCATTGCTCGAACACCTTTGCCGTAACATGATTGAAGAATAATTTTATAGTCTGATTTTGAAACGCATTTTATTATAGCCCTCAAAGCCGGTTCTCAAAATAGAAATAGCACTAGTTGACCAGCCATGGCGGCCTTCGGCCTTGGGGGAACCCGGCGGTGGCAGGATATATATAGATGTAAACTTTAAATCTTTGTTTGTGAAAATGTAAGTTTGTGGATTGAAATGTGTCCTCAATCGTATGGACGGGTGATTGCCGGTTTGTTGTAAAGTGCGCTTGAGACGCGACTGTAGTTGTTCAAAAGTCAGAACGTGCAAGTATGGTATTGTAGGTTTGTCTGGTAGCGGCACACGCGTCTGATGTTTGCGCGCTCATCGATGTGGCTTTGACAATTGCCGCGTTTGATAAAGCCTCGAACGAGAGACGAAAATGCGATCATGCAAACAGTCGGGACTGTTGCTAGGTTTTATGAAGTGATTAACGGCAGCGACGTGCTCCTGCAAAAGGGCGCATCGGCGACACAGCGGTGATTGGCCGTGTGGCCATGGAAGCCCGCTGAGCAGCGATTGTTTTGATATGTGTTTATCTACATGACCTTGCGCTAAACGCGCGTGCGGGGCCTTACGCGAGCTCTTAATCTGCGTTGTCTGCCTGTCTTGCTGCTTGCCCCTCAGGCGATGTTTAGGGGCCATAAATGCCATTTGTAGGAAATAGGGCTTTTAAGCGGTGGCAGGATATATGGAAGTGTAGTCGCCCTCCCCAAAGCGACCTTCGGCCTTTTGGGGCCCCTGGCTTTGTACACTTCCCTATATCCTGAGTTTTTTGGAGTTTATCTTTTTGAAACGGACGTCATCGTGACGTCACGGGTCAGACGTGAAGCTAAAAGGATAAATCCGGGTTCTAATGATTATCGTCTAAGTGCTCCATTACCGCATCGGGACAGCGTATGCCGATAAACAGAAATGTCTCAAAAAAGATAACCGTTTTTGTGAAGGCGATGAGTGCCCGCATTTCTGGCGGCGCTTCATTTAGTGACGTGACCCCTGCCCATTTTGATAACATCTCATCCCCGGCCCAATAGGTAAAATAGGTTGAGGCCACTTTGATCACGATGCTTGTCAGATTATACAGCCACAGCTCGCGCTTCAGAAGTCTTTTGAATGACCATTGAAATGACTTCACCAAAAGTAGCCATCCATACATGAGGACGCGCTGATGTTCTTCGGGTTCACTGCGACGCCTGAGGATGAATTTGTTAGTGAGGTCCTCAGAAAGCGCCCAGAGAAAAAACGTCACCGGCTCAAGCAGCATCAGGACCGTGAGGGACATCGCGGCGTTCTCAATGACCCATAGTGAGCACAGTGCCTGAATGCCACCGACCACGATGAATGACGTAAGTTCATTTGCCACATGGTCCAACAAGATGAAGTTGAGCCACCAATTGCCACGATAAATGGGTATTGCCCGCTTGATTGTTAGCGTCTGCAGGCGCTCGAAGGCGGGGAAGATAATTTGATGGGCGACACTCGTAACCAATGAGATCGTTGCGTAGCGCACCATGGTGGAAACGCCCAATTGTTTGAGTGCAGCTTCTAGTGCGATCAGGGGAAAACTGAATGCCAGAAGGCCGTCAAGCGCCCAACAAAATGCTTTGAAAAGTGAGCGTGAAAGTCTCCAGGCATCTGGGTAAGCGAACGGGTCAGCCCCAGGTTCCATCGTTTTTGACGGCATGTTAAAATTGTGAGCTTAAGTGGCGGTGACATCGCAAATCTAATTCTTTTGGATCTGCTTGAAGCATGGTGCCACGTCTGGCCTCAACTTGAAGATATCCTGCGTAGGCTACGTAGGACTGGTACAAAATCCAAAAATTTGATGCCGGCAGTTCAGCATCGCGCGGCTCAGTTTTGGTGAACTTTGATCT
>JANPBE010000425.1:0-6987 GCA_031430295.1 Phyllobacterium sp. | reverse complement strand
GGAAACCACGGCGGAACCCTTAATCATCAGGATGATTTCATTGCCGTATGGGCGCAGCGCGACGATGAACGCTTGCGGCAAAATTATCTTAAAAAAGGTCACGGTTTTGGAAATGCCCAGCGAAGCCGCGCCTTCCCACTGGCCTTTACCGACGCTTTCGATAGCGCCGCGCAATATTTCGGCCTGATAGGCGGCGGTGTTCAGCGTGAAGGCGAAGACGCCGCAGTTCCATGCATCTTTGAAAAACTCCCATAGGCCAATGGCTTCCATTTGCGGGCGGAATTCACCAAGGCCGTAATAGATTAGGAATGTCTGCGCCAACAATGGCGTTCCACGGAAGAAGTAAACGTAGCAATAGGCGAAGCCACTCAAAATTTTGTTGGATGACATGCGCATGGCGGCAAGCGGGAAGGATAAAAGCGCGCCCAGCAGGATGGATGCCACCACCAGCTGAATGGTGATGAATAAGCCACTGATGTATTTTGGTTTGTATTTGTCGAACAGTTCCGGATTCCAAGCGTCAATCAACCAATAAATTAGCGATCCGATGATAAATGCCCAAAGCCCGACGAGGCACCAGCCGATGACGCGGGTCTTGGTCCATTCGCGAGGCGGGGCGGCGGGCTTTTCAACCTTTGTCGCTGTGGCTATCGCGCTCATCGTGCCGCCTCGCTTTTAGATGCCCAGTCGCTGATGCGGTTGACGAAGAATGAGGAAATGATTGCCAGCAGCAAGTAAATCAGTGCGGCAACGCCGAAGAAGAGAAATGCATGTTTGGTAACGCGGGCGGCAACACCGGTTTGGCGCAAAATATCGGCAAGGCCAACGGCGGAGACCAGCGCGGTGTCCTTCAGAAGAATAAGCCACAGGTTTGCAAGGCCGGGCAGGGCAATTTTGATAAGCTGGGGAAACACAACAAGGCGCATCGTGTGCCAGGACGTGAGCCCAATTGCCCAACCGCCTTCATATTGGCCCTTGGGAATGGCTCGAAATGCTGAGAGGAATACTTCCGACGAATAGGATGAAAACACCACGCCCAGCGCAATCATACCAGAGACGAACGCATTGACTTCAATCACGCGCTCGGAGCCAAATATGGCGGCATAGGCCATTTGGATGCCTATTTGCGCGCCGTAAAACACGATGAAGAGTGTAAGAAGTTCGGGAAGGCCGCGAAAAATTGTGGTGTAGATATTGGCGGCAAGACGCAGCGATGGCTCATTGGATTGCTTGGCAAGCGCTACGAAGAAGCCAATCGTCAGGCCTACCGGCAGCGTCGCCAAAGCCAGCGCGATGGTGACGCCAATACCTGAGAGGATTTCATCGCCCCAGCCGGTGGGGCCAAACCCCAGTAGTCCCAATATCTCCATGCCCACTTCCCCCGTGGTTTTATATTAGTTCGATTGAAGCACTCTGGCGGACACCTGTCCACCGGCGCGGGCGACAAAAGACGACGCATCCACCGCTTCGAATATGCGCTGGCCAAACAGGCTGGCGATAAGTTCGGCCAGCAGAATGGCTGTCCTGCCGCGCTCATCAAGGAATGGGTTGAGCTCAACCACATCCATTGATGTTAGTAGTCCGCTGTCGGCCAGCATTTCCATGGCCAAGTGTGCTTCACGATAGGTCGCGCCACCGTTTACGGCTGTGCCTGTGCCGGGAGCGATTTGCGGGTCAATGAAATCGGCATCGAGGCTGACGTGCAACATGCCGTCTGCATCACGCACGGTTTCCAAAACTTCGCGCAAAAGGCCCGCGATGCCGTGCTCGTCTAGCGCACGCATGTCCAAAACATTGACGCCCGCGTTTGCCAAGGCACGACGCTCATCGCGGTCGATGGAGCGCACGCCCATGATGAAGACGTTGCGCGGGTCAACGATGGCGCGGTTCGCTTTCAGAATGCCATCAAAGCCGGGCGAGCCTGTGAAAAACGCTACAGACATGCCGTGCATATTGCCGGAGGGCGAAGTCTGCGGCGTGTTGTAGTCGGCGTGCGCATCAAGCCACAGCACGAATAGCGGCTTGCCAATTTGCGCTGCGTAACGCGCTGCGCCCGATACGGAGCCCATGGAAAGCGAATGATCGCCGCCTAAAAATATCGGAATATTGCCAGCTTTGAGCGAGGCAAAGGCGGCTTCATCCAGCGTGCGGGTCCAGCCTGCAATTTCGGGCAGGTGCTTGGTCATGCCTTGCAAGGTTATGTCTGTAACCGGCTTTGACGTGAGGTCGCCCTTGTCAATGACGGTGTGCGACAGAGCGGTTAGGCGCTCATTCAGCCCAGCCACGCGCAGCGCACAAGGGCCCATGGCGCATCCGGCAAGACCGGCACCAAGCTGAACGGGTGCGCCGATAAGTTCGATGGTTTTCATGTTACGCGCTCAATCTTGTTGTCTTCACTGCCGCAGCCTTAATCAATCCGAACAGATCTTTCGGATCTCCTGCATCAGGAAGTAAGTCGATTTCGCGACCTAGTCCAGTCTCGTTTGCCAGACGTTGCATGACGCGCAATGTCGAGAAATCTTCGATGGCAAAGCCAACACTATCAAACAGCGTAATCTGGCGATCATTGTCGCGGCCGGGCTTAAGGCCGGAGATCACTTCCCACAACTCGGTGACCTCGTGGTCTTCCGGCAACTGTTGAATTTCGCCCTCGATGCGGGTTTGCGGCGTGAATTCAGTGAAGATTGCAGAGCGCAGCAGAATATCGCGGTGCAGCTCTGTCTTGCCGGGGCAATCGCCGCCGACTGCATTCAGATGCACACCCGCGCCGACCATGTTGTCCGAGAGTATCGTCGCGTTGCGCTTGTCGGCGGTAACAGTGGTGATAATGTCCGCGCCGGTGACGGCTTCTTCCGCACTATGGCAATAGGTGATCTTCAGGCCCGCATCGCTCATATTGCGGGCAAATTTCTTGGTGGCTTCGGCATCCACGTCGAACACGCGCAGCGTGGTGATGCCGAGGATGGCTTTGAACGCCAATGTCTGAAACTCGGATTGTGCGCCAAGGCCGATAAGGGCCATGGTTTTGGCATCCTTGCGGGCGAGATACTTTGCCGCCAGCGCCGAAGTTGCCGCCGTGCGTAGCGCAGTCGTAATGGTCATTTCGGCGAGAAATACAGGATAGCCAGTGTCAACATCGGCCAGCAGACCAAAGGCAGTTACGGTGCGCAGGCCGGTGGCTGTATTCTTCGGATGGCCGTTGACGAATTTCAGGCCGTAAGTCTGGCCGTCACTTGTGGGCATTAGTTCGATGACACCGTTGAGCGAATGGCTGGCGACACGGGCGACTTTTTCAAATTCGGACCAGCGGCGGAAATCCACTTCCGATTCCGCGACAATGGCGGCAAACACGGTCTCGATGCCAACTTGGTTGACCAGCTTTATCACATCATGCGTGCCGACAAATTTGACCATTTTCTTGTTCCCATCTCGCTTTTGCGCTGTTTGGATAAGTCTATTGACGAAAGGGCTTGTGATAAATCTCAATATGTTGCAAAATAGTTCAAACAATGCGACATAATGCTAACTAAATTAGCGAAGTGAAGAATATGGATGATTTAGACCGTTCCCTGATTGCAGCGCTGCGCCACGATGGCCGCGCACCTTTGTCGAAACTTGCTGAGATATTGGAAGTCTCGCGCGGCACGGTTCAGAACCGGTTGGACCGGTTGATAAATGAAGGTTTGATTACTGGTTTTACCGTGCGCACTAAAGAGATGCCGGATGCCCGCAAGGTTCGCGCTGTGACGATGATTGAGGTTTCAGGGCGTCATACCGGCAATGTCGTGCGCCAGCTTCGCCAAATTCCGGAGATTATACAGTTGCACACCACCAATGGCGCTTGGGATTTGGTCGCCGAGATCGAAGCGCGGGACTTGGTGGAGTTCGATCGCGTGCTAGCAAAGATGCGTACATTTGATGGCATTTCGCGCACGGACACGAGTTTGTTACTGGCTCCGGCGTAGGTGATTAAAGCTTTAACGAAATGCTTCAGCATCGCTTATGGCGGGTCGTTTATGGTGAAGATTATTCGTTAATCCCCCAAAGCGAAAATGCAAAATGATCCGATATGCACTGCAATTTAATTCGACATCGGATGTGATCCGCCGCACGATCATCATGGTTTTGCTCATCGCAATATGTGGTGGCGTCACAGTGAGCGTCATTTCCACCAATTATTTTGCCAACAATCCGCAAGGGTTGGCAGACCGTGCCTATCTGGTCGGCGCGTTTGCCGGTGTGTTGATTGGCTTACCAATTGTGATGGCATTCTTCTTTGCCGCCAAGCATATTTATGGCGCGCACAAGGAAGTGGAGAAAATCGCCCGCGAGGATTTCCTTACCGGCCTGCTTAATCGGCGTGAGTTCTTTTCGCAAATAGCCAGCACTGATGCTGTAAGCGGCCAATCGCCTGTGCTGTCCCGCGAAGGTATGTTGCTGATTATTGACGCTGATAACTTCAAACGCATCAATGATAACCACGGGCATTTAAGTGGCGACAAGGCGCTGATCGCCATTGCTAATGCTGTTGGTAGCACGGCGCGCACTATCGATATTGTCTCGCGCATCGGCGGGGAAGAGTTTGCGGTTTTGGTAAGCGACGCCAGCCACGAAAGCGGCGCGGATATCGCCACTCAGATACTTCTGGCCGTCAATTCTATTGATCTTACAATTGATTCCGAAGTGCTGGCGCTGTCTGTAAGTATTGGCGCGGTGCGTGTTTCGCGCGGTCTGTCTTTGTCAGTGGCAATGAAGGCCGCCGATGCCGCGCTTTATCGTGCTAAGCATGGTGGTAAAAATATGGTGGTGTTTGGCGGTGTCACCGATGGTTTGGCAAAACCTGCAAAAAGCCCGCTCGCGCCCGGCGATACTCCGGATGTCTCCAGCAAGGTCGCGTAAGACTGCCTCTGGCCTCATAATTAGACAGCTCTGGCCATTGCTTGTGCGGGTGTAATTGTTACGCTCAAGCATGACCCCATTGATTATTGCCTCCGCATCGCTTCTCATATTGCTAGCCGCCATAGTGCGCGGTTTTTCAGGCTTTGGCTTCTCGCTTTTGGCGGTGACGTCGCTATCCTTGTTGTTACCCGCGCAAGAGGTTGTGCCTTCGATTTTCATGCTTGAAGTTGCCGCCAGTCTGCACTTGCTTCCCGGCATTTGGAAAGATGTGCATTGGAAAAGCCTTGTGCCGCTGATTGTCGGCTGTTTGGTGGCAACGCCGTTTGGCGTCTATCTTCTCGCTCATGCGCCGCAAGCGCCGATGCAAATTGCCCTTGGTATTTTCGTACTTATCGCCGTAGCGATGATGGCGCTGGGCTATGCCATGAAGACCATGCCCAACACGATTACCTCAACGCTCGTTGGCGCGGCGTCCGGCTTCTGCAATGGCGCGTTTGGTATCGGCGGGCCGCCGGTCATCCTTTTTTATTTCGCCTCGCCCGCCGGACATATTGCGGGCAGGGCGTCGGTCATCGCCTTTTTTCTCGCAACTGATTTGATCGGCCTGATATTCCAGGCAGGCGAAGGCCTGGTCACCAAGGCTGCGTTTATGCGGGCGCTGATATTTCTGCCTGCATTGCTCATAGGTGTTTGGATTGGGAGCCGGGGGTTTAAGTCTGCCAACCAAGAAACTTTCCGCAAAATCGTGCTGGCCATCATGGCGCTGCTCGGGGCTATCACGCTCATCAAAGGTGTATCCGGTGTGATTTAGCACTTGCCTATTTGGCTCAATCCTGTTCAACCCGCGCTTCGCAAATCAAGGAGCGATTATGGGTTTCAGCATCGGCCTCGATTTTGGCACGTCAAATTCCACCGTGACAATTTGCGAAAACGGAACGCCCCGCCTGCTGCCAGTAGAGGGGCAGAGCGGCACCATTCCCAGCGCCTTGTTTTTCGATTTTGAAAATGGCACGGACCATTTCGGCCGTGATGCTATCGCGCTTTATTCTGACGGCGGCGGCGGCCGCTTAATGCGTTCCCTCAAAAGCGTGCTCGGCACGAGCCTTATGGCGGATTCAACGCGCATTCGCGGCAAGCTGGTTTCGTTTGAGGATATTCTTGGCAAGTTCATCAAGCATTTGAAGACGAAAGCGGAAAGCGAGCTCGGCGGCGAAATCAGCAATGTGGTGCTGGGCCGCCCTGTGCATTTCATTGATGAAGACCAAGAGGCCGATGCGCTGGCACAGGCAACGTTGGAAAAAATTGCGCGCCGCCAAGGCTTCAAAAATATCAGCTTCCAACTGGAACCCATCGCCGCCGCTTTGGATTATGAGCGCAGCCTCACTGCTGAAAAACTGGTGATGATCGCCGACATTGGCGGCGGCACGGCAGATTTTACAGTAGCGAGGCTGGTCCCTCCAAATGGCGCATCCAAGAGTGAAGTGCTTGCCAATGGCGGTGTGCATGTGGGCGGCACGGATATGGATCGCGTACTGAGCGTTTCCCAAGTAATGCCGATGCTCGGCCTTGGCTCCCATGCCAAGGACGGTAAGCGCAATCTCCCGGTCTGGCCCTTCAATGATCTGGCGACATGGCACCGCATCAACAGCCTGTCAGATGCCAAAGCGCTATCGCAGATGAAGGCGATTTTGAAGGATGCGGCCAAGCCGGAATTGTTTGAGCGCCTGATTGAGATTGTTGAGCACCGCGACGGTCACAGACTTGCGGGGCAAGTGGAAGATGCCAAGGTGGCGCTGTCGTCTAAAGATCGGCATTTCGCCAAGCTGGTTGGCGTTGCTGCGCGAGATATCGAGTTTTTGCGTGTTGCGTTTGAATATGATGTCACCCGACTTGTGGAGCGCTTGCGCGAAACATGCCTGGAAACGCTGACGGCTTCCGGCATTGTGGCCTCGTCCATCGACGCCGTATTCCTTACCGGCGGCACATGCCAAATCCCTCTCGTGCGGCACATGCTTGAAGCACTATTTCCGAAAAGTGAATTCGTCAGCGGTGATGTGTTCGGCAGCGTGGGTTTGGGGCTGGCGATGG
>JANPBE010000424.1:0-15213 GCA_031430295.1 Phyllobacterium sp. | reverse complement strand
CCGCCATCCTGCTTGGAGGCGGCACGGACCTTGGCGTGGCGCTGGCGGAACATGAGAGCGAATGGCCGTTGGTGATTTGGACAGGCATTGTTGAAGAACTGCGCGAAGTTACTGAATCCAATGACAATTGGACGTTTGGTTCGGCAGTTACGTGGCAAGAAATTCTGACTAAAATTGGCGATGCCTATCCATCACTTTCCACACTTATCCGGCGTTTTGGCTCCACACAAATTCGCAATATGGGCACCATTGGCGGTAATATTGGAACCGCCAGCCCCATTGGTGACGGACCGCCGGCACTCATTGCTCTGGGTTCAAAAATCACGCTGGCAAGCGCAAAAGCGACTCGTGAAATTACGCTGGACGACTTCTTTTTGGACTATCGCAAAACCGTGCTTTTACCCGATGAAATCATCAAATCTGTGACTATCCCCAAGCCCGTTGAAGGCCAGCATTTCCGCGTTTGGAAGGTTTCTAAGCGCTACGATCAGGATATTTCCACCGTCTGCGGCGCGTTTAATTTGATAGTTGAAGGTAACAAAATCACTTCCGCCCGTGTCGCATTTGGGGGCATGGCGGCGATACCTAAACGGGCGAAAAAAGCAGAAGAATCGCTGCTGGGAATAGCGGTCGAGAACTGGTCGGAAACCGCACGCCGCGTGCACGGAAACGATACGGAAAGCGTGCGCCGCGTGTACGAAAGCGTTGCGGATGCGATACGGAGTGAATTTGCGCCGTTATCAGACTGGCGCGGCACGGCGGCCTATCGTTTGGAGGTCGCGGGCAACCTTGCCATCCGCCTTGGCGCGGAGCTGGCTGGCGAAACTGTCGAGGTGATGTCATGACAATTATCGAGCGCCGCTTGGTCGGCAAAGGGCTTGCTCATGATTCTGCGCTGAAACATGTTTCCGGCACGGCTGCCTATATTGATGACATGCCTGAATTGCCCAGCACGCTTCATGCCGCGTTTATTCTCTCCCCCGTTGCTCATGGCAAATTGAACGGGGTGGATTTGACCGAGGCGCTGGCCTCCAAAGGTGTCGCTGCCGCCGTGCTGGCGAAGGACATTGCCGGCCACAATGACATCGGGCCTATCCTCAAGCACGAGCTGTTGTTTGCCGAATCCATAGTGGATTATCGTGGCGCGATCATTGGCGCGATTGCGGCGGATACGATGGCCAATGCCATTAAGGCCGCCAAAAAAGTGAAGCTGGATATTGCGCCGCTGCCGCCTGTACTGGATGTTGAAAGTGCCCACCAGCTGGGCCTTTATGTGCAGCCGTCGCAGACGGTGGCAGAAGGCGATGTGGCCGCCGGCTTTGCCAAAGCGGCACATATTTTCTCCGGCAAACAAATCATTGGCGGACAAGATCATTTCTATCTCGAAACGCATATTGCCTATGCGATTCCCGGCGAGGACGACGAGATGCTGGTGCACTCGTCCACGCAGCACCCGACCGAGGTGCAGCACCATGTGGCGGGTGTGCTGGGCATTCCGGCCAGCAAGGTGGAATGCCAAGTGCGGCGCATGGGCGGCGGGTTTGGTGGTAAGGAAAGCCAGCCGACCAACATTGCCGCCGCTGCCGCGCTGCTCGCCATGAAAACCGGACGGCCTGTGAAGCTGCGCCTCAAGCGCCGCGATGATATGGCCGCCACGGGTAAGCGCCACCATATGGTCGCCAGTTGGAAAGCGGGCGTGGATGCGGGCGGTCGCATCACGGCGCTGGATGTGGAATACCTCGCTGGCGCCGGCAACACGCCGGATTTGACCGGGCCTGTGATTGCCCGCGCATTGTGCCACACGGACAATGCATACTTCATTCCGGCTGGGCATTTTATCGGTCACGCTTGCAAGACGACTACCGTTTCCAACACCGCGTTTCGCGGCTTCGGCGGGCCGCAGGGGATTATCGCCATTGAGGCGATTATGGACACGATTGCCCGAGAAATGGGCATTGACCCCAACGAGCTGCGCCGCATCAATTATTATGGACCGGAGACGGGCGAAGCAACGCCTTACGGCCAGCCGGTGGAAGATAACTGCTTGGCGCAAGTGACCGAGACCGTGCTCAAAAATGCTGAGTGGACCCGCCGCCGGGCCGAGATTGATGCGCACAATGCCACTGGCCCGATCATCCGGCGCGGGCTGGCGATGATGCCGCTAAAGTTCGGCATTTCGTTCAATTTGACGGCGTTGAACCAAGCCGGCGCATTGGTGCATGTCTATCAGGATGGTTCGGTGCACCTGAACCATGGCGGCACCGAAATGGGGCAGGGCCTGTTCATCAAGGTGGCGCAAGTGGTGGCTGATGTGTTCCAGATTGATCTGGACCAAATCAAAATCACCGCCACAACCACTGGCAAAGTGCCGAATACCAGCGCGACCGCCGCCTCCACGGGCTCGGATTTGAACGGCATGGCGGCATTTAATGCCTCAATGGCTATTCGCGGGCGCATGACCAAAGTTGCCGCCGAACATTTTGGTGTCGAACAACGTGTAGTTCTGTTTCGTGAAGGGCGGGTGCACGCCAACAATGAGTCCATTTCGTTTGGCGAGTTGGCCAACAAAACATGGTTCAAGCGTGTGCAGCTTTCGGAGGCCGGATTTTATGCGACCCCGAAAATCCATTGGGATGGCGCGAAGATGAAGGGCTCGCCGTTTTATTATTTCTCCTATGGCGCGGCGGTGGCGGAAGTTGCGATTGATACGCTTACGGGCGAAACGCGCTGCCTGCGGGCGGATATTGTGCAAGATGTCGGCACGCCGCTTAATCCGGCGATTGATCTAGGCCAAATCGAAGGTGCATTTGTGCAAGGCATGGGTTGGTTAACGTGTGAGGAGCTTTGGTGGGATAAGGACGGACGCCTGCGCACCGTGGGGCCAAGCACCTATAAAATCCCCGGTTCGCGCGATGTGCCGCCGGAATTTAATGTGACAATTTTGGACTCTGTGCCCAACCGCGAAGAAACGGTATTCCGCTCCAAAGCCATCGGCGAACCGCCACTCATGCTGGCAATTTCGGTCTGGCTGGCGATACGCGATGCGATTGCCTCGCTTGGCGACGGCAAGACAGCGCCAGATTTGGAAGCGCCCGCCACGCCGGAGCATGTCTTGGAAGCGATCGGGAGGATGAGGCGATGAATAGATTGGCACGACGTCTATCCTTCTCCCCGATTCTCCATCGGGGAGAAGGTGCCCGAAGGGCGGATGAGGGGCGAAAGATCAGTGAAGTTCGGTGCGAGACCGCCCCTCACCCTGCCCTGTACCCTATGAAGAATCGGGGAGAAAAACGCTTGCCGCGAGCTCACTCCGCTAAAGATGCAACGCATTTTGGTTGGCGCAGGGAGCCCTCCTCATGAACCTCGCCACCCTCAACACGCTTTCCCCCGAAGCCTTTACGGAAGCACTCGGCGCGATATTCGAACACTCTCCTTGGGTAGCATTCGGCGTTTTCCCCGCAATGCCTTTCAATTCAATCGTCGATCTCCACGCCGCCATGGTCGAAGTCGTCGATAACGCCGGTTTGGACAAGCAGCTGGACCTAATCCGCGCCCATCCAGACCTTGCAGGCAAAGCCGCGCTGGCGGGAAATCTCACGGCAGAGTCAACCCTCGAACAACAGGGCGCAGGGCTGGATAGGTTAACTGAACAAGAGTTCAATAAATTCCACAAACTGAACGATGCCTACAAGGCTAAGTTCGATTTCCCTTTCATTCTGGCGGTGCGCGGGCATGATAAGCATTCAATTTTGGCCAGCTTTGAAAGCCGCTTGTTGAATTCGCCAGAATCTGAAAAGACAGAGGCTCTCGCCCAAATCGCGCGCATCGCCGGTTTTAGGCTTAACGATCTGATTAAATAGAAGCATTTTCGAGCAATGCAGAAAACATTGCGATTAAGAATAATGCGACCAAAATAGATAGGAAATTTTATGGGCAAGCTCTCAACTCACGTACTCGATACCAGCGTCGGCAAACCAGCAGCGGGTATGCGGGTTGAGCTGGTGCGCATTGCCGATGGCAAAATTGCTCATTTGAAAGACATTGAAACCAACGAAGATGGCCGCACGGAAGAGCCGCTCTTGGAAGGTGATGCTGTGGAAATTGGTCACTACGAACTGCGCTTCTTCGTCGGTGATTATTTCACGCTGCAAGGCGCGGAGCAGGCCAATCCAGCATTTTTAGATGTCGTGCCTGTGCGTTTCTGGATCGCAGATAGCGATGCCAACTATCACGTTCCGTTGTTGGTCAGCCCGTGGGCCTATTCGACCTATCGGGGAAGCTGATGGGCGTTTTAATAAGTCCCCGGTCAATCATGACGAAATCAGTGATTGCGCCAGTAAGAAATATAGTGGGATTCCAATCACTATATTAAACGGCAGTGTGATGCTGATGGCGGTGGTGAGATAAAGGCCGGGATTGGCGTCCGGTAGCGTCATTTTTACCGCAGCCGGTGCGGCAATATAAGACGCGCTCGCCGCCATCGTTGCCAAAATTGCCGCGCCGCCATGCGAAAGACCCGCCCACACACCGGCGAACGCACCAAGCGTGCCGAAGAGCAATGGCACAAGTGTTCCAAACAAAAGCATGAATGGCAGCGATGCCTTTACATCCTTTAACCTTGAGGCGGCAACAACGCCCATCTCCAGCAGGAAGAACACAAGCACACCCTGAAAAGGGGAAATGAAAACGGTGGTTATCTTGTCCACACCCGCGCGGTCACCCAGCAGGCCAACGAGCAATCCGCCTGCCAGCAAGATGATGCTCTTGCCCGTCAATGCCTCATGAAGCACATTTTCAAATTTGATTTTTTTGCCATCGGCAAACAATCCGGCAATGATAAGCGCCACCACAATACCTGGTATTTCCAGCACCACGAGTAGCGCAGTCAGAAATCCTTCATAAGCAATGCCGGATTGCTCCGCGAAGTTGAGCGAGGCCATAAATGTTACCGCCGATACGGAACCAAAGTGCGCAGCTATCGCGGCGGCATTTATCACGTCCAGCTTACCTAACTTTCGTGCCAAGATATAGGCAGCAACAGGCGTGACAATACCCAGCGCGAGTGTTGCCACAATCGGGCGCAGAACCACGTCCATGCTGGTCGTCGATAACGCGATGCCGCCCTTCAACCCGATAGCAAATAATAGGTACATTGAAATGGTCTCATGAACCTGTGGCGGCACGCGCAAATCGCTACGCACCAACGCCGCAAATGCACCAATAGCAAAACTGAGCACCGCAGGGCTGGTAAGGTTTGATATGATGAGGTCAAAATGTATCATTGAGTTAAATTATCCAACAACTTCGGAATTGTGTCTCACGCGCAATTGGTGGTCCCATGTGACAATCGTGTGACAAGGGACAAACGCAAGATGCGTCATAGCGAAACTTTATTTTTGAAACAATGGGTAGGAGGCAAAGCGCTGTTTTAAGGATATGAGATTTATCACTAGAGCCATCAGTCGCAGACAAAGCCCTCGTGATACCGCAAATCTATGAACTGAGTTTAAGATAGGGCCTGTAAATTGATGGCTGGGGCGGAAGGGATCGAACCTTCGAATGCCGGAATCAAAATCCGGTGCCTTACCGCTTGGCGACGCCCCATGAGGCAGCGATAGTTTTGCTGCTTCGCGGGCTGTATAGTCGGGCATTGTTCGCTTTGCAACGGTTTGAGCCAAGAGAATTAGCGCCTTTTGCGGATAATTTCGCCCTGTTAAGACTCCAGCGGAATTTTTTTCCCAAAAATCGCCCGTTTAGTGGTTTTCGTTCCACTTATCAGCGCGCACTTGCACTGGTGAACCTGTAACGGCAGCCCTTCGAAGTGGTAAATCAAGCGAACTTAAGAAGGCTGCCGTTCGGTGGCTGCAAATTTGCGCATACTCCCAAATGCGTGGCAGGAAATAGCATGAGCAGTCGAAATCTCACCCATTTGAAACGTCTGGAAGCCGAAGCCATCCATATTTTCCGCGAAGTGGCGGCAAATTTTGAAAAGCCGGTGATGCTTTATTCCGTTGGCAAAGATAGCGCCGTGATGCTGCATTTGGCGATGAAGGCGTTCTATCCGGCCAAGCCGCCATTTGCATTCTTGCATGTCGATACGACATTTAAGTTCAAAGAGATGATTAGGTTCCGTGACGAGACCGCAAAGCGTCTCGGCATCGACTTGCTCGTGCATATCAATCAGGAAGGCGTCGATGCCGGTATCAACCCATTCGATCACGGCTCCAACGTCCATACAGATGTCATGAAGACGCAAGCGCTGCGCCAAGCCTTGAATAAATATGGCTTTGATGCGGCCTTCGGTGGTGCGCGGCGCGATGAGGAAAAGTCCCGTGCCAAGGAGCGCATTTTCTCGTTCCGCAACGCGCAGCATGGCTGGGATCCGAAAAGTCAGCGCCCCGAAATGTGGAAAATTTACAATACCAAGGTCAACAAGGGCGAGAGCATCCGCGTGTTCCCGATTTCCAATTGGACCGAATTGGATATTTGGCAATATATTTTGCAGGAGGATATCCCCATTGTGCCGCTTTACTTTGCCGCGAAGCGCCCTGTCGTAGAGCGCGACGGCATGATGATTATGGTCGATGATGACCGCATGAAACTGCGCGAAGGCGAAGAAATTCAAAACCGCATGGTGCGTTTTCGCACGCTTGGCTGCTATCCGCTGACCGGCGCGATTGACAGTGACGCCGCAGACTTAGGCGCAATCGTGCAGGAAATGCTGGTTGCCAAAACTTCAGAACGCCAAGGCCGCATGATCGATAAAGACGAAGCGGGCTCGATGGAAAAGAAAAAGCGCGAGGGGTATTTTTGATGAGCGCTTTTATCAATTTGGGTCGAGCAGTAAATTCAGTCACTAAAAAGCGCGAGGAACTATAAAATGAGCGCTGTTTTGAAAACATCCGTAAAGACTTACGCTGAAAATCCTGAAGTGGCGCAGTTTCTTGCCGAACAGGAAAACAAATCACTGCTGCGTTTCCTGACGTGTGGTTCGGTTGACGATGGCAAGTCGACGCTTATCGGACGCTTGCTCTATGACACCAAGCTGATTTTTGAAGACCAACTGGCAACGCTGGAGCGCGATAGCAAAAAGCACGGCACAGACGGCGATAACATAGACTTCGCGCTGTTGGTGGATGGGCTTGAGGCCGAGCGCGAGCAGGGTATCACCATTGATGTTGCCTATCGCTTCTTTGCGACGCCTAAGCGCAAGTTCATCGTGGCTGATACGCCGGGCCACATCCAATATACCCGCAATATGGCTACTGGTGCGTCAACGGCGGATGTCGCCGTGGTTCTGGTTGATGCGCGCCAAGGCCTGCTGCAGCAAACCCGCCGCCATTCGTTCATCGCCTCACTTTTGGGCATTAAGAACATTGTGCTGGCGGTGAACAAAATTGACTTGGTTGGCTTTTCGCAAGCAGTCTTCGACCAGATTGTTGCTGACTACACGGAAATCGCTAAGCTATTGAATTTTAAAAACATTCAGGCAATCCCCATGTCCGCCCGCTATGGCGATAACGTGACGGTAAAGTCAGATAAAATGCCGTGGTATGACGGCCCGAATTTGCTGGAATATCTGGAAACCGTGCAGATCGACAATCATTTGCAAGAACTGCCGTTCCGCCTGCCAGTACAATATGTCAATCGTCCGAATTTGGATTTCCGTGGCTTTGCAGGCACGGTCGCTTCGGGACGCGTTGCTGTTGGTGATACCATTGCCGTGGCAAAGTCAGGGCGCACATCCAAGGTCAAGCGCATTGTCACGATGGATGGCGATCAAGCCAACGCCATTGAAGGCGAGGCGATTACGCTTGTCTTGGAAGACGAAGTGGAAGTCTCGCGCGGCAACATGCTCGTGGCCTCAGATGCGCGCCCTGAAGTTTCAGACCAGTTCGCGGCAAATATCGTCTGGTTCGATGAGCACGCACTTATCCCAGGTCGCTCCTATTTGCTGCGCACGGAAACAGACCAAGTGGTTGCTACGGTCTCGGCGCTGAAGTATCGCATTGACGTTAACAGCTTTGCGCAGGAAAAAGCCAAGACGCTTGAGATGAACGAAGTAGGCGAGGTCAACATCTCCACCCAGTCGCCGCTCGCGTTTGATGCCTATGGCGAAAACCGCGCCACAGGCGCATTCATCCTGATTGACCGTGTGACAAATGCTACCGCAGGCGCTGGCATGATAGAGCACTCGCTGCGCCGTGCGTCGAACATTCATCTGCAATCGTTGGAAATCACCAAGGAAGCGCGCGCCGAACAAAAGCTGCAAAAGCCAGCCATTGTCTGGTTCACTGGGCTTTCGGGCTCCGGCAAATCCACCATTGCCAACATCGTTGATAAGCGCCTCCATGCGCGTGGCAAGCATACATATATTCTGGACGGCGACAATGTGCGCCACGGGCTGAACCGTGATTTGGGCTTCACCGAGGAAGACCGAGAGGAAAACATTCGCCGTGTGGGCGAGGTGGCCAAGCTGATGGCCGATGCGGGGTTGATTGTTCTCGTCTCGTTTATCTCGCCATTTAGGGCTGAGCGAGAGACTGTGCGTGATTTGATGCCAAAGGGCGAGTTTATCGAAGTGTTTGTCGATACCCCGTTTGAGGATTGCGCAGCGCGTGACCCCAAGGGTCTATACGCCAAAGCACTGCGCGGCGAGATTAAGAACTTCACAGGGCTGGATTCGCCCTATGAAGCGCCGGAAAATCCGGAGATACATCTGAGCACTGTGGGCAAAGATGCGGTCAACCTTGCGAAAGAAGTAGAAGACTATATATTACGTCTTAATTCTTATGATGACTTCGCAATATAAAATAGATGCAATGCTCTCCATTTTGGAGCCATTAGCAGTAGCCGCCGGCCATGAAATTATGGTCGTGCGTTCGGCTGGCTGTGAAGTGAAGCACAAGTCCGACCAGTCGCCCGTGACCTTGGCGGATGAACGTGCGGAACGCATCATTCTGGATGGTCTTGCAAAGTATTATCCAGATATCCCCGTGGTGGCCGAAGAGGCCATCGCCGCTGGTGATATTCCCGAGGAGCTTAACGGCTGCTTCTTCCTCGTAGATGCGCTGGATGGCACGCGCGAATTTGTGTCTGGCCGCGATGATTTCACGGTCAACATTGCCTTTATCGATCAAGGCGTTCCCGTTGTTGGCATTGTCTATGGCCCTGTCCATCGCCAGATATTCTGCGGTGCGGGCAACCATGCCTACAGCGCGGCTGTCGAAGACGGCAAGGTTGGCGTGCACTATGTCATGAAAATTCAACATGATGCCGATCACGCCGCGCCGCGCGTTGTTGCGAGCCGCTCCCACATGACGCCAGAAACGGAAACTTATTTGGCCAAATTACCCGGCTGCAAAACGGTTAGCGTTGGCTCGTCATTGAAATTCTGCCTGCTCGCGGAAGGCAAGGCCGACCTCTACCCCCGCTTTGGCCGCACGATGGAGTGGGACACCGCCGCAGGCGACGCCGTACTGCGCGCCGCTGGCGGCATGACATCAACATTGGATGGCAAACCGTTGCAATATGGCAAGAGGAACCAAGAAGCAGATTGTGACTTTGCAAATCCACACTTTGTGGCCAAGGTCTGAAAACCCACTCCTGCGGCCAACTAAAGTAATTTGCTGCGCTTCCGGTGCTCACGTCCCTAATGTACGCTCCGCTCCGGTTCTAGCAAATCGCTTTATTTGACTCGCACAAGCGTGTTTTGCGTTGGCTGTCTTCACCTGTAATGTTTAGCTCAACTCCCCAAAATCGCCGCCTTAATCACTGCAATATTGCTCTTCATCATCTCAATATACGTCGAGGCAGGCTCATCCGCAGCCGATAAAGCATCGGCATAAAGTGAGCCGCCGATGGCAATTCCTGTCTCATCAGAAATCTGCTTGATGAGGCGCGGGTCAGACATATTCTCGACGAAGAGTGCAGAGGCTTTGGACGATTTAATTTGGTCCACAAGCGTTGCAATGCCTGCCGCAGAGGCTTCTGAATCCGTTGAAATTCCCTCTGGGGCAAGGAAGGTCAGGCCATACTCATGCGCGAAATAGCCGAACGCATCATGTGATGTTATGATAGTACGCTTGGCTTCTGGAATGGTCGCAACCGCCGCGCGGACATCCGCATCCAACGTCACCAATTTAGCATCGTATGCCGCTGCGTTTGCCTTGAAACTATCGCAATCCGCGGCGTCCGCTACGCATAAAGCATCGGTGATGTTCTTCACATAAAGCCGCACATTGGGGATTGATTGAAACGCATGAGGATCATTTTTGCCCGCATCCTCACCTTCACCCATGATGGGCTTCACGCCTGTAGAGGCGGTGACAATCTGCGCCTTCGTTGCGCTGGTTTTCGCTAACCGCTCGATAAAACCTTCAAAGCCGAGGCCATTGATGAGAACAATATTTGCCTTGCTCATAGCGACCGCATCAGCCGGCTTTGGCTCATAAACATGGGCGTCGCCATTGGGGCCGACCAGCGTGGTGACGGCAATTTTATCACCGCCAATCTCATGGGCGAGGTCACCTAAAATAGAGAATGACGCCACCACTTTTAGCGGTGCGGCGAGTGCCGTAACAGGTGACAGCAACGTGCCAATAAGCATAATTTTGCTAAGTTTATTCAATAACATAGTCATTCTCCTTGAATCAGATTGTCAGGCGGTACGATGGCGCTGGGGGCGCAAGCGTGAGGTAATGATGCCGCGCCGCCCAAAGAGCAGGGACGCTAAATACATGGCCCCGGCGCAGAGGATAATGGAGGGGCCGGACGGCAGCGAAAAATGGTAAGAAATGAGCAAGCCTACGACGCCGGAGATCATACCAAACCCAATGGCAACCGCACACATTGTCTCGACGCGCGACGTCCAGAACCGCGCGGCGGCGGCTGGCAGCATCATCAAGCCGACCGATAAAAGCGTGCCAAGCGCCTGAAAGCCGCTAACCAAATTCAGCACCACGAGGAATAAAAACACAAAGTGGACCGTCGCGCCAAGACCGCTAACTGAGCGCAGAAACAGCGGATCAAGGCACTCTGCAATTAGGCCGCGCCAGAAGATAAACAGCATCACTATCGTCAGTGCCGTGATGCTGCCAATCAGCACCAGTGCCTGATTATCCAGCGCCAATACCGTACCGAAAAGCACATGCATCAGGTCCACACTGGACCCGCGCAACGAGACGATGAGCACGCCTGCCGCCAGCGAAATGAGATAGAACGCCGCCATTGAAGCATCCTCATTCTGGATAGTGAAACGCGACACAGCGCCAGCGCCAAGTGCCACCACAAGACCCGCAACCAGCCCGCCAACGGTCATTGGCACAATGGCCAAACCGAACAGCAAATAGCCCACAGCTGCGCCCGGCAAAATCGCGTGCGCCATCGCATCGCCGGCTAAACTCATGCGTCGTAGCATAAGAAATACGCCTACGGGTCCAGCGCCAAGGGCGAGTAAAAGCGTGCCAAACAGCGCGCGTTGCATGAAGGCATACTCAACAAAGGGGGCAATCAAATATTGGTACATGGGTCAATGTGCCCCATGTTTATGGTCGTGATGATGGTGGCTGTGGTCGTGCCCATCGTGGCTATGACCGTCGCCTTTGTGCATATCGCCCGGCGCATCGCACCAAGGCGCATCATCGTTCCACGCTTCAGTGAAACGGCGCGCTTTCAACAGATTTTCCGGCGTGAGTGTGTGCAAAGTCTCACCCCAAGCAATCTCTTGCCGCGCTAGCAGCAGCGTCTGCGGGAAATGCTCGCGCACCAGCGCCATGTCATGCGCAACGACGATGACAGTGCGCTTTTCGCCATTCCAGTGTTTGATCAGCGCGATGAGATCGCCAACGGTTTTGGTATCAATTGCGTTAAACGGCTCATCAAGCAAAATCAAATCTGCATCTTGCAGCAACACCCGCGCAAACAGCGCGCGCTGCAACTGCCCGCCGGAGAGCGTGTCCAACCCGCGCGATTCAAAACCCTCAAGGCCCACAGCGTGCAGCGCAGCCAATATGGCTGTCTTGTCCGTGCCTGTCAGCCAACCTGTCAGCCCGCGTCTTTGCCATAGGCCCAGCGCCACCAGATCATAAACGCGGGCGGGGAAAGTGCGATCCACCTCGGATTGCTGCGGCAGGTAAGCAACGCGTTGGCCAGCGGCAACGGCAATCGCCCCTGCCATCGGCTTCACAATGCCGACAATGCCCTTCATCAACGTGGATTTGCCAGAGCCATTCGGCCCGACAATGGCAGTTAGCGACCCGCGCTCCAGGGAGCCATCCAAATGGTGCACCGCCGGATGGCTATTATAGCCTAGCGTGAGACCGGAAAATGTCAGACTCGAATTTGTCATAGTGCGGCTCTTTTGAAACTTGAAGCAAGCACTATGTAATGTTATAACAAGAGTCAATGATAAATGTAATAACATTACATTTTTGTATAAAAGGAGCTGGTGCTTGGAAAATGCGCTTACAAAAAACCAGTCGCTGGTCTTAGCGGAGCTGCGCAAGGCCAATGCACCGCTAACTGCATATGTGTTGCTGGACCGGTTGCGCGACCAAGGCTTTCGCGCGCCGCTGCAAGTTTATCGTGCTTTGGAAAAACTACTTGAGGGCGGCATTGTCCACCGGCTGGAAAGCATCAATGCCTTTATGCCCTGCTCACACGATGCCCATGATGGCCACAGGCACGGCGTTGCCGCATTCGCGATCTGCGAAACATGCGGGCAGGTGGATGAGTTCGCCGATCATGTCATCGACGATCGCCTCACCGCGTGGACAAAGACCAAAGGCTTCCAGCCGCATAAGACCAGTGTGGAATTACGCGGCAAATGCGCGAGCTGCGTGGCGGCCTAAGCCGAGATCAGCGTCTGCATATGTGGTGCCACTTCCACCCAGCCATGATACATCATGTTAAGCGCCACATAAACAATGATGGCAAGCCCGACATAGGCAATCCACGGATAGCGATTGAGCAACCGCGCGATGAATGAAGCCGCAAGACCCATCATAGCAATTGAAAGTACAAGGCCGATAATCAGTACAGTTGGGTGATCCTTCGCAGCGCCAGCCACGGCAAGCACATTATCCAACGACATCGAAATATCGGCGATAACAATTTGCCATGCAGCCTGTGCGAAAGTCTTGCGCGGCGCGCCCTTCGCAACTTCGCCGTCAGCATTGGTGTCGGCGTTGTCAAGCGCTTCTTGGCCGGCAAGTGAATCCGCATGGCTGGTGCGCAGCTCACGCCACATTTTCCAGCACACCCACAAAAGCAGTATGCCGCCCGCTAGCAGCAAGCCCACAATCCCCAGCAAATATGTAGTGAGAAGCGCAAAGCCTATGCGCATTACAGTTGCCGCCGCAATGCCCACGAGAATTGCTTTATTACGCTGGTCCTTGGGCAGACCCGCCGCAGCGAGCCCGATAACAATGGCATTATCGCCTGCCAAAACCAGATCAATCGCGATAACAGTAAGGAGCGCGGTCATGCCCGCAGCGGTGAAGATTTCCATAATATCATCCAATTTCACATTGCACGGCACTTTAGCAAGAAAGCGGTGCCGCAAACCATAAGCGCATTTGGCGATGATTTTGCCAAACCGCAAGTGTCAAAGCAGCAAACGGCAGTTTTTGACAGAATTTCCCCAAAGAATTCATCCAACTCCAACACCAAAGCACAAGTGAGTTGCCGTCATTTTCAGGTGACAGCACCGCCCGTTTGGCGGTAGCATCGCTAATGGCACGGTTTCTGATAATAGACGATCATCCCCTGTTTCGCGAAGCGTTGCTCAGTGCGGTGCTGATGACCTATCCGGATGCCGAGGCGTTGGAAGCCCGCTCGGTGGAGGAGGCGCTAGCGCATTTGGCGGCCAATCCGGCGTTTGATTTGGCGATGCTGGATTTGAACATGCCCGGCATTCACGGCTTTGAAGGCCTGCGCGAGCTGCGCACTCAATATCCGCGTTTGCCTGTGGTTATCGTCAGCGGCCACGAAGAACCGGTGATTATTTCTGAAGCGTTGTCTTATGGCGTGGCGGGGTTTATTCCGAAATCCTGCAAAAAAGCCGAGCTCGCGGCAGCCGTCCACGATATTATGAATGGCTCGGTGTTTGTGCCCGCTGGCTATGACCGCCCGCAGGGTGATGCGGATGATGGCAAGACCGCGCTTATCGCAAGGCTGGCCACGCTCACGCCCCAACAGCTGCGCGTGCTGCAAATGCTCAAGCAAGGCCTACTCAACAAACAAATCGCCTTTGAACTTAAAGTCGGTGAAACCACCATCAAGGCCCATGTTTCCGAAATACTGCGCAAATTAAACGTATTCTCCCGCACGCAAGCCGTCATCGAAGCCGGACGGCTGGATGCCAAGGATTTGTTCAAGGATGCCATGCGCGTTTAGCGCGGCGCTTTCTTTGCCCATCTCAGACGCTCACGCCCCGTCTCTAGCCTTTATAGTCAAACTGTGTTTGGCTATGTGCTTAGTCATGCCTAGGGTAAGTAAATGTCTTCAGGCCTTAACCAAACACAGTGCATACCTGCCGCTTAGCGTTCCACATACCCCATTTGGGGGATGCAGTTAGTGTCAACTTATGTGTCTGTTGGCAATGATCACTAGGCCGGAGCGGCCAAGGCAGTTTTTTTCGCTAAAAAGCAGCGCCCAGCGGCGCACAGGGAGAGTGGATTATGGCAACAATTGAAACAGTAAGAGGCGTCACTTTTAGCGCATGGGATATTGAGGCGTCTGGCGATGGGGGGATCGGAGGTCTGTTTCCTTCGACTAACGCCTTTATCGTTGAGGTTGGTAGTGTTGCGCCATTCAACCTACTGGCGTTCTACAGCAGCGCAGACAACATCACGTATAATGGGAGCCTCTATGTCGGAACCATTGATGGCGCTGCGATTTATGATGCCGGCTCTAACCCGCTGATCAATTTCACTGATTTTTCACTATCACTAGCGAGCCTTTGGCCTGAATCAACCCAAACAGCAAACTGGGAAGCCTTTTGGGAAACCATGCTGGCGGGCACAACGACGTTTAACCTTGCGCAGGCCAGCACCAGCTATCTTATGGGCGATTATGCCATCGTCAATGCAGGGCAAACCAAGGTAGGGGCCATTGATACGTTTAATGTTGTTTTGAATGATCAACGCGGCTATCTTTCCGGTGATGCGCTGAGTGTTGAGTTTGGTGCCACGCTGACGGGCGGCAATGATG
>JANPBE010000423.1:0-5025 GCA_031430295.1 Phyllobacterium sp. | reverse complement strand
TTGAGGATGACGTCTTCGTCGGCCCCAATGCGACTTTCACAAATGACCTTCGCCCTCGGTCGACGCAGTATCCGGACGCCTTTCTTGAGACGGTGCTGGAAGATGATGTAGCGATATTCACGTCAGGCGCGCCGGACTTTTCGCTGCGTAGGTTGATGGGCGGGTTTGGGCTCAGGGGGTAGGTGGTCTTGCTTAGATCAAAGGCTGTGACCGCACGATTTTTATATAATGGTGTGTTCAATTCGGTAGCGGCTGGATAACAACTGATGACGCCTTGACAGGGCGGGTTGACGTTAGCATATTGGCATCTATTCAACTGCTGCACGAAAAGCGAATGTAATGAAAAGATTGATCGTCACAATCACCGCAATGATATTTAGCTTAGGTGCGGCAACCGCTGGATTTGATTCATGGACTGTTGAAACCGAAAGCGACCCGTTTGCAGGCGCGCAGATTGTGACTGCCAGCTATAACAGCTCCGCGCGAAGTGGCGTTTTCATTGAATGTAACTCTGAAACTGGAACAGTCATTCTTAAGGCCATCGCCGGTTGGGCTTATATCCCCGATCTAGCGACCGTCACCCCAGAAGTTCAATATGCTGTTGATGGAAATGTTATTGCGATTACCGGAGTGGCCGAAACCGGAGCATTTGGCGATAACGTAGCAGGGGTATCCGTCCGTTTTGATGCCGATCAAGCGCGCAAACTGGTTGAAGCGTTCAGCGGCGCAAAAAAGCAGATAGCGGTAAAGGACGGCATCAGTGATAGCCCTTTACTCTTGACAGCGAGAGGTTCGACAGCAGTGGGCAAGAAATTGCTTGGCTGCATGGATAAATTTAAGCCGTTAGTGCCCGAGGTTAAGATTGTTGCTCCTCCTGTCCCAACAGATGAACCTAAAGTAGTAATCACACCAGAAAATTCCGCAAAAGTTGATGATAGTAACTCATCACTGAAGGACTTACAGACCCCCGAGGGTGTGGGTTTCGCCCAGACCGCATTCGTTGCCTGCGTAACCACACACGACTACGCTTCGGCGCAGATTATGGCTACGGTGAACGCCACAGCTGCTAAACACATAAGTAACTCTTATGCGCGCTATCAAGCAGGGCAAGAAGCATTTAATGCAGTTGCCGCGCATGACATAGAAAAGGCTTGCAATCTTGCTGTGGGAAAGGGTGCTCTTGTCCCACGTTGAGCGATTAGTGTGGGAAGTGCTCTTTGACATTGCGACAACCTTGCGCAACGGCAGTGTCAATAGGGTATAGAAAAATGAAATTTCGTTTAGTTTATGAAGGTCTGCTCCGCTCATCGCAGCCAAGTAATAGTTCGGGTGCCACTTCGACTGGCCAAAGCCTTGCTGAACATAAACACGAAATTAGAAAGCAAATTCATTCGCAGCTCGTAAATTTGTGGGCAAATCACCCAGTGCTTTCTGGTGTTAAAATATGCACCAATTGCGGAGTAAATCATGCGTTGAATGTAATTGAAGATAACGGGCCTCTTCACGTTGCATTGTCATTGACCGATTACATTCTGAGGCATCCAGCCACGGTTGAAGCCAAAGATAGGTTAGGCAATGCAAATTATGCGTTCTGTCCTATCGTTTCTTCGGCACTAGGCCTTCAATGTGCCGTTGATATTCTACTCCTTCGCGAGGACGCGGTAGCAGGCGTGTATAAGTCAGGCGATCTCGATAATCGAATAAAGACACTAATCGACGGATTAACGATGCCAAGGACCAGCGATCAAATTCCAGCGAATTCCATACCTGGTGCCGGTGAAACCCCATTTTACACTTTGCTGGCAGATGACAACATCATAAGCTCGCTAAAGGTAGAAACTGATACCCGTCACAAGAAAGAGGGTGACGATTCATTCGTAACAGCAATAATCACAGTTGATGTAAGGCCAATAAATCCGAATTTCGTAAACTTGAGTTTTGTTTGAGTAAATTTTGTTTCTCAAACTGTCAGACCTCAGTTCTCATCAACGACCAGTGGCGTATTTGTTTTCTCTGGCCTGAAGGAGGGCCGCATAATGTTGAAATCGTCGATTATCATGACTGAGCCGAATTTATTGCCCAACCCGCACCCCGGTGAAATCCTTTTGGAAGATTTCCTTAAGCCGATGAATCTCAGCCAGAACGGCCTCGCTAACGCCGTCCATGTCCCACCGCGACGCATAAACGAGATCGTGCTGGGCAAGCGGGCGGTCACGGCCGACACGGATTTGCGCCTCACGCGCTATTTCGGCATGAGCGAAGGGTTTTTCCTCGGGCTGCAAGCAGACTTTGACCTTATGCAGCGCAAGCGCGAGATTTGGCCGGAACTGATAACTATCGCGCCTCGAGCGGCGTAACCATCACGCCGCCTTCCCCAGCCCCCGCGCCACCTGTTCCTTCACTTTCGTGCCTAGCAATTCTATCGCTTTCAGCGTTTTGGTATGGGGAAGCGCGCCCATGTCTATCTGCATCAGGAAGCGGTCGTTTTTGAAATATTCGTGTTCGGCGAGAATTTTCTCGGCCACTTCGTTGGCGTTGCCAACCAGAAGTGCGCCGCGCGGGCTGCGGCCTGCTTCGTATTGGCCGCGTGTTACTGGCCCCCAGCCGCGCTCGCGGCCGATGCGGCCGAACATCTCGGCGTAGGGCGGGAAGTAGGTGTCGGCGGAGTCGTTCGAGTCTTCAGCAATAAAGCCGTGCGAGTTGATGCCGACTTTCAATGTTTCCGGCGCATGGCCCGCCTTGGCGCCGGCCTCGCGGTAGAGTTCCACGAGAGGCGCAAAGCGGTGCGGTTCGCCGCCGATGATGGCGATTGCGAGTGGCAAGCCGAGCGTTCCGGCGCGGATGACGGACTGCGGCGTGCCGCCAACGGCAATCCAGACCGGCAGGGGCGTTTGCACCGGACGCGGCCAGATCCCCGCCTTCATCAGCGGCGCGCGGGTGTTGCCTTGCCATGTCACTGGATTATTTGAGCGTATGTTCAATAACAAATCGAGTTTTTCGGCAAACAGTTTGTCATAATCGTTCAAATCATAACCGAACAGCGGATAGCTTTCGATAAACGACCCGCGCCCCGCCATAATTTCCGCGCGGCCATTAGAAATCAAATCCACTGTCGCATATTCCTGAAACACCCGCACCGGATCATCCGACGACAGCACCGTTACCGCGCTGGTGAGGCGAATGCGCTTTGTCTTGGCCGCAATGGCCGCCAGCACGACGGCGGGCGTCGATATCGCAAAATCCGGCCGGTGATGCTCGCCAATGCCAAACACATCCAGCCCCACCTCATCAGCCAGCACCGCCTCTTCCAAAAGGTTCGTCATGCGCTGCTGGAAGGAGATTGTAGCGCCAGTGGTAGGGTCAGCGCCCGTGCCAGCGAATGTGTAGAGACCGAGTTCCATGGGGATTGTTCCTGTTTGCATGGGACATAGGCGAGGTGGAGGCGGTTTTGAAGAGCGCACAGGGATGGGGGTTGGTTACATGGGTGTGGGTGGGGCGGCGTGTTTTTATGGCGGAACAAATTTTGCATCAAAACAATCAGCGATATACAAATAACAATTGCTCCAGCCTAAATATGTGTGCAAGTCTGTTACATTAATTTCCTTTTTTGGAATATATGATGCCAACAAATTTTCGGCGATTTACTCGCTCATTTTCTGACCGCCCTCATTCATCTTACGTTTGTCCTGCGTGCAAAAGTCAATTGTTAAAACCAGACCTGACGACTTTTTTAGTTGTAGAACCACTGTATTCAAAGGCCGAACATGGAATAGATGAGTGGGATCCGGATTGGATGACTTATAGATTTAGTGTAAAGTACCTTTGTGATTCAATATCGTGTGGTGAAATAGCTTTTGTTGCTGGTTCGGGCTCAGTAGATCAACGATATGATCAAGAAGGCTGTACTGAGTACTATGATTCATTTCGAATTCGTTCATTTTTTCCAGCGCCTTATTTAATTAATTTACCTAAGGATTTACCGATAGAGATTTTGACCTCAATTGAACGAAGCTTCGCGCTTTATTGGTTGGATACGTCAGCCGCTTCTAATGCCTTGCGGACTAGCTTGGAAGCATTGCTGGACGAACTCAAAGTGCCCCGCCAGCAATTAAACAGCAATGGAGGCAATGATCGGCTTTCCCTTCATCGTCGTCTTGATATTTGGAAGATGCAAAGACCCGAGTTTGCCGAAATGTGTTTCGCGCTTAAGGAAGTTGGGAACCTCGGCTCGCATGGCGAGACAGTTTCCAACGACCACTATTTTGGAGCGCTCGAAATATATTCGCATGTACTTGCGCAATTATTTGATAATAGCGCCGAAAAATTCAAAGAACTTGCAAGAAAAATTGCTTCTGAAATAAAGAAAAAGACCACTAAATAGCGATTTTAAACCGGATTTCCTGTGGATAAATTTATGCATGAAAAGCGATATCAAGTCTTTATTAGTTCTACTTTTGAGGATCTTAAGGACGAACGTCGAGCCGTGCAGGATGTCGTTATTAGCACTGGTGACTTTCCGGTTCAGATGGAGTCCTTTCCTGCTGCTGACGAGGACCAATTTGCCTTTATTCAATCATTAATCGACAATTGCGATTACTACGTCCTGATAGTAGCAGGTAGATACGGGACGCCTGCCGAAGATGGCATAAGCTATACTGAAAAGGAGTATCGCTATGCGGTTTCAAGAGGGGTACCTGTTCTCGTGATGTTGCATGGCGAGCTCGGTAAGATCACTGCTGATAAGACTGAACCCACAGAGGCTGGTAAGAGAAAACTCGACGCATTCATCAATGCCGTACAGCAAAATCGGTTGCGCAAGACCTGGACGTCACTCGATGCGCTAAAGTTAGCTGTGCGTGAGTCACTCGATTATGCCAAGGGCACAACGCATCGCATTGGTTGGGTTCGAGGTGACGCTATTGCTAGTAGGGACGCGTTGGAGGAATTGAACGAAGTGCGGAAGGAGAATGCTCGCCTGAAAGATTCTCTTGGTAACCTAGAGATCGACTTGGCTTTTCCACCAAT
>JANPBE010000422.1:0-7798 GCA_031430295.1 Phyllobacterium sp. | reverse complement strand
TCTACAAGAAATTCCATTTCCGCGCGCATTTTAGATAATCCTAATTAAATGTATAAGCCGCGCGAACCATATTCGCGCGGCTCACAGGTGTAAAGCTGGGTTCCGCTAAAACAGTCCGCCGCCGCCGTCTTGAATGACTTTTGCAGCACTTGGCGATATTTTTTGCGCACTTGGTGCTGTCGCAAAGTCATCAATACCGATAACTGAATAGGAATCAGCTGGACCTGTACCGGGCTTGAAGGCCTCCATAATGACGCCAGCGCCGCTTCCGGAAGACCCCATGCCAGTTTTGCGATCGATAGCCACTATGTTCATGCCCTCGGGAACACGGAAATCAACTGGGGGCTTTCCAGCAAGTGCTTTCTGCATAAACTCTTTGAAAATCGGCGCGGCCAGCGCGCCACCTGAAGAACCATGGCCCATCGGCGTCGGCTGGTCATAGCCAACATAGATGCCTGTCACGAGATCCGGTGTGTAGCCAATGAACCACGCATCTTTTTCATCATTGGTCGTACCGGTCTTCCCAGCAGCCGGAAAACCAATATCTTTGATGTTAGCCGCCGTACCGCGCTGAATAACGCCTTCCAACATCGACGTAACCTGATAAGCAGTCATCGGATCGAGCACTTGGTCCCTATCGTCCGTTAGGTCAGGCTCAGGCTGGTCAAGCCAACTGGTCGCCGTGCAGGCGTCGCAGCCGCGCTCGTCATGTTTGAAAATGGTCTTACCAAAGCGGTCCTGAATTCTGTCAATCAAAGATGGCTTGATGGCGCGACCGCCATTGGCAAACACTGCATAGGCGGAAACCATGCGCATCGCCGTTGTTTCGCCGGAGCCTAGTGCCATGGAGAGAACAGCCTGCATCTTGTCGTAAACGCCAAAGCGCAGCGCATACTCAACAACAAGCTTCATTCCCATATCTTTGGCCAAGCGCACAGTCATCAAATTGCGGGATTGCTCTAAGCCTCCACGTAACGTCGATGGCCCGGCAGCCTCGCCGCCGTAGTTTTTCGGCTCCCAGATGCCAAGGCCGCCGCCTTGGTCAATTTTTATGGGCGCGTCCAACACCACTGTTGCTGGCGTATATCCATTATCCAGTGCCGCCGCATAAACGAAAGGCTTGAAAGATGATCCCGGCTGGCGTTGCGCTTGCGTTGCGCGGTTAAACTGCGACTGTGCGTAAGAAAAACCACCAACCATGGCCAAAACACGGCCTGTATGAGGGTCCATCGAAACCAACGCACCGGAAACCTTCGGAATTTGTCGAAGCCGCCAATCACCACTTTCTTGCTTTTCAACGAAAACCACATCACCAACATGGATAACATCGGTCACGTCGCCAGCCTTTTGGCGCTTGCCATCAACATTTACGCGAAACGCCCACTTCATATTTTCAAGCGAAATTGTCGCTTGATCGCGCGTTGCCGACACCTCGCCAGATGCCTCCCGAAGAGGCTGCAACCCAACGGACGCACCCTCCGCAGTCACATCGAGAATTACAGCCAATGTCCACTCTGGCAGGTCCGCAAGCGGCGGGACTTCTGCCAGCGCTTTGCCCCAATCAGCACTAACATCAATTGTCTTGTAGGCACCGCGATAGCCCTGCAGCTCATCATACTTAATCAAGCCGCGATGCAAGGCCGCACGGGCCAGCTTTTGTAGATTCGGATCAAGTGTCGTGCGAACCGACAAACCGCCTTCATAGAGCGCATTTTCGCCGTAACGGTCAACAATTTCGCGGCGGACTTCTTCTGTGAAATATTCAGAAGCAAACAAATACGAGCTTTTATCACGCAAATGTACGCCCAACGGCTCAGCCTTGGCAGTCGAGGCCTCCTCCTGCGAAATGTACTTATTCGAAAGCATCTGGTCGATAACGTAGTTGCGGCGCTCGATAGCACGGTCAGCCTGACGAAATGGATGATAGTTGGCTGGGCCTTTTGGCAGGGCAGCAAGATATGCGGCCTCTGACACGGTCAACTCACTCACTGATTTGTCATAGTAAGTCAGCGCCGCACCGGCGATGCCGTAAGACTGGAGCCCAAAGAAAATTTCGTTCAAATAAAGTTCAAGAATACGATCTTTAGAATAGGCCTGCTCAATGCGCAGCGAAAGTATGGCTTCCTTAATTTTACGATCGACTGTTTGGTCGGAGGACAAAAGGAAATTCTTTGCGACCTGCTGCGTGATAGTTGACGCCCCAATTGGCCGCTTGCCAGACCCCATATTGCCCAAGTTCGTAACAACGGCACGAGCAAGGCCGTAAACGTCGATGCCGGGATGTTCATAAAAATTCTTATCTTCAGCTGATATAAACGCCGCCTTCACGCGATCCGGAATCGCCTGAATTGGAAGATACAATCGTTTCTGATGGGCAAACTCACCCATCAAATCGCCATCACTGGAATGAATACGCGTAGTTACTGGCGGCTCATATTCAGCCAGTACCTGATAATTAGGCAAATCTTTCGAGAGATTGCTGACGTAAATCGCCAAACCGCCTGCCACCAGCAAAAACAGCAACGCACCAATTCCGAAAAAATATCCTAGAAGCCTGATCATCAAATTTCCCGGCAGCCAAAGTGACCGCTATTATACAATTTTGCGCCTCTCTTTAAAAGACGCCCAGCCCAAGTAGCACCACCAGTTCCCGACAAATGCGGCAATCCCGTGGGCAAACGGCGAGATTCGTGTCATTTATACGAAAATATGAACAAAAGCGCTATTCAACTTTTTACTCTTCACAAGCTTTGATCATCCTCGTCCACCAATACGCCGCTACTGGGCGGCCACTTTTAGGCTCGAAGCATAATCCTCAATAGACTTTGCCAGCACATCAAGCACGCCCTTGCGCCAAGTGGGATCCGAGATTTCCTTTTCGTCCTCAGCGTTGGATAGATAACCCAGTTCCACCAAAATTGACGCAACATCCGGTGCGCGCAGCACTCGAAATCCGGCGGAGCGTTGCGGGTGATTTATCATGCGCACTTTATCCTGCATCAGAGACACAACCGAACGTGCATATTTCACCGAGAATTGCATCGTCTCGCGGCGGGTTAAATCAATCAGAATATCAGCGACTTGCTTGTCGTCCACTTTGATATCAATGCCGCCAATCGCGTCAGACAGGTTTTCCTGCTGAGCCACGGCATGAGCCACATCATCTGATGCTTTGTCAGAAAGTGTATAAACTGTCGCGCCACGTAGGAGCGGGTTGGCAATTGTATCGGCATGAATGGAGATGAATAAATTGGCGTTTAACTGCCGTCCAATCCGCACCCGCTCATCCAGCCCGATAAACCTGTCATCCTCTCGGGTTAGAAATACACGAATAGTCTGGTTTCCCTTAAAACGGTCGCGTAACTCCTTGGCAAACGCTAGTGTTTTTTGCTTCTCAATAGCGCCATGCACGCCCACAGCGCCACCATCAATACCCCCGTGGCCGGGGTCTAAAACAACAGTAAACACGCCCTGCACATCCGGCTTGTCACCTGCGATCCGGTCTCCCTTACCGCCAGCAATCGAAGCGGTAGTAAGAACTTGATTTTCCAACACCTTAGTAAAATCATTTTTCGACGCAGCTTTTACGGCAACAGAAAGGGTGAATAACTTCCCATCAGTTGACGGCGTTATCACTGGCGCATCTGCAGAAAACGGACCATTCATGGCGACAACCAGCCGTGACCGTCCCTCTTGCATCAAACCCGAGCGATAAGAATTTGCCAACCCGCCTGCTTTCGGCTGCACATTTTCCGACGAAAAACTAGTTTCGGGCAGGTCCAATACCAAACGATAAGGACCTGAGAGCAGGCTCAAAGTAACTTCCGGCTTGCTATCAAAATCCATTTCAAGATGTGTCTCATTTGCATTGCCGGTTATGCGCAGGTCAGAAGCAATCAGCTTATTTTGTCCAAAGGCCAGTGCGCCCGTAAAAAAGCACATCATAAATCCAATGAAGCTGGCACTTGGTCGCAAAGCAATGTCCTTAGATGGATTGGGCAGACCTATTCACACTTCAGGCCTATTAACAAATTCTAACGGAATTTGGTTAATCAAACCTTGTTTGGCACACCTTATCAACGATTTTTAAGTCACCACCTGTGGCCATAGCCGTTTGGCGAATGGCTATTGCCGTTTGGTTAGACAACACATAAGACTAAACATGAATCTATTGTGCTTCGCGCAGTGTCACGCGGGCGTGGCTGGCTCAAATTTTAGAGCCGCACAACCACCGCAACACCTGTAGCAGACAAAAAAGCACTGGATTCGTGATAGTTCGCGCCGGAGCACACGATGACGTGGTTCCCGGCAAAAAATGGTGTGGTTCTCCATACCCGCTCAATTGAGCATTCGCTGGCCTCGTTCGGGGCCGAATTATGGGTCGTTCGTTTAGGCGGAATAAGATGATCGCTAGTGTTGCAAAGGGTGAGTACGGGAATGGTCCAACGACCTTCCGTCTCTTTGCTGTGGTCATTCCAAGCCAGACGAACCGTTTATTATCCGGAAGCTACGGCCGTTTTGCGTTGCGCAGTGTTAACTTGCGCACCTGCGGACCTCGCTCGTACCTGACCGGGGAGTTTATACAAAATGGCAAACAAGATGCTAATCGACGCCTCCCACCAGGAGGAAACACGCGTCGTTGTGGTCCGGGGCAACCGGATCGAAGAATTTGACTTTGAATCCCAGCACAAAAAACAAATACGCGGCAATATATATCTCGCACGGGTAACACGTGTAGAGCCATCATTGCAGGCGGCATTTGTCGAATATGGCGGCAATCGCCACGGATTCTTGGCATTCAGCGAAATCCATCCTGATTACTACCAGATCCCTTTTGCAGATCGTCAGGCACTGCTTGAAGCAGAAGCCGCTGATCACGCGGAAGAAGACGAGGACGAAGCCCCTCGCCCAGCGCGTGAAAACAACCGCGACAATGGCCGCAATAAGCGCCGTGAGCGCGGCAACCGCAATAACAATGCAGAGCCATCAGCAGATGGCGAAGCGGTAGCGGCGGCGAACGAAGACGATAATCACGAAGTTTCCGATGAGATAGCAGCTGAAGGTGACGACGGCGAAAAGCCAACCGTCATGGAAATGTCAATCGAGGGTGATGCAATTTCGGAGGACGCATCTGCTGGAGAGACCTCCGAGGCACAAGAACGTCCGCGCCGCTCGCGCCGTGATAAGAACGAAGACGACGACAGCGACGGCCACATCGAAGAACAGGAAGTCATCGAATCCATCGGCGCCGAAGATGCCATGGAAGAAATGCCAATGCGCCGCCGCACTTCGCGTCGCCAGTACAAGATTCAAGAAGTCATCAAGCGCCGTCAAGTTTTGCTGGTGCAAGTGGTTAAAGAGGAGCGTGGCAATAAAGGCGCAGCTCTTACGACCTATTTATCACTTGCCGGTCGCTATTCGGTTTTGATGCCCAACACTGGCCGCGGCGGCGGTATTTCGCGCAAGATTACCAGTGTTCAAGATCGCAAGCGTCTCAAAGACGTCGTGAAGGAACTTGAAGTACCGCAAGGCATGGGCGTGATTTTACGCACCGCCGGTGCAAACCGCACGAAAGTCGAAATCAAGCGCGATTATGAATATCTGATGCGCGCATGGGAAACTGTGCGTAATCTCACTTTGCAGTCGCAGGCCCCTGCCCTTGTTTACGAAGAAGGCAGCCTCATTAAGCGCTCCATCCGTGATCTCTATAACAAAGACATTTCGGAAATTCTGGTCGCCGGTGAGAACGGTTACCGTGAGGCCAAAGATTTTATGCGCATGCTCATGCCGAGCCACGCCAAAATGGTTCAGCCGTACCGCGATTCGACACCAATATTTGCCCGCGCAGGCATTGAGCCACAGCTTGACCGTATGCTTCAGCCGCAAGTCACATTAAAGTCTGGCGGCTACATTATCATCAACCAAACCGAAGCGCTCGTGTCAGTGGATGTGAACTCCGGGCGCTCTACCCGTGAACACTCGATTGAAGACACGGCATTGCAGACAAACCTCGAAGCGGCAGAAGAAGTCGCCCGTCAGCTCCGCCTTCGCGATTTGGCCGGTCTTGTCGTCATCGACTTCATCGACATGGAAGAAAAGCGCAATAACCGCGCCGTTGAAAAACGCCTCAAGGATAATCTGAAAAACGACCGCGCCCGCATTCAAGTTGGTCGCATTTCGCATTTTGGCCTGCTTGAAATGTCACGCCAGCGCATCCGCGCTTCAGTGCTTGAAAGCACCATGCAGCTCTGCACCCATTGTGGCGGCACCGGCCATGTGCGCTCTGCATCATCTGTTGCGCTGCATGTTATCCGCACGATTGAAGAGTATTTGCTGCGCAGCTCCACCAATGATTTGATTGTCAAAACATCCGTGGCAACTGCACTTTACGTGCTGAACCAAAAGCGCCAAACCTTACTGGATCTCGAAGCTCGCTTCGGACTTACAATCATTCTTGAAGCCGACGACAGCGTTGGCGCTCAGCATGTGGTTATCGACAAGGGCGAACTTGCCACCGGCACGCCACGCGAAGTTCTAGCGGCGGCCTATGTCGAAACGCCAGAAGATTTGGCAGATCTTGATGTCGTAGAAATCGAAGAAGTCGAGATTGAAGACGAAACCAGCGATGACGACGACGATGAAGCGGCTGAAAAGCCGGAAAACTCGCGCAAATCCGAAGCCAAAACTGAACGTGCTGACAAGGGCGATGGCGACCATAAGCGCAAACGCCGTCGCCGTCGCCGCGGTCGCAAGTCTGATGATGCAGAAGGCGCATCCACAGATGAAGCAGTTGGTGAAAATGGTGATACAGAAAGCGAAGAGCCTGATACTTCTGAAAGCACAAAGTCTGCAAAGACCGACGCCGAAAATGACCAGAAGAAGCGCCGTCGTGGACGCCGCGGTGGCCGCCGCAATCGCGAAGGCGAATTGGATGCCAATGCTGAAGCCATGACAGCCGATATTGAAGCTGCGGTTGCCGAACCTATCGCGGTCGAAGCACCTGCCGAGGTGATTGACGAAGAAGTTCTTGCACCTAAGGTCGCCAAGCCTCGTGGTCGCAAGCCAAAAGTAGTTGCGGAATCTGTAGTTGTTGCTGAAACAGAGACAGTAGAAGCGCCGAAAGAAAAAGCCGCGCCTAAGCCGCGTGGAAGGAAGCCTAAGGCTGTTGCAGAGGCAATCATCGAAGCAGTAACCGTTGCCGACGCCGCGCCTGCGGCAGTGGAAAAGGTCATTGAAACTGTCACAGAAACACCTGCGCCCGCGCCAATCATCTCAAGTGAGCCGGTAGTCTCCAGCTCATCTGGCGAAGAACCGGAAGCGGACGGCAAGCCGCGTAAGGGCGGCTGGTGGCAGCGCAAAGGTTTCTTTTGATAATAAATGAGCGGGCCCGGATTTTCCGGGCCTTTTCTCTGAGTAGCGCAGTTTTGCCGCAGATTTGCCCGATTGAGCGCCTTATCACAAGGCAGTGAATGAATATCTTGGCACTTTCTAACTGTGCCAAATGTGGATACTAATATCGCATGGCAAGTCTTCCCCTGACATCATCTTTCCATCGCCTGTTCGCGGCATTTTCAATTTCGCTGCTGGTTGGGGCGGCCCCCGCTTATGCGCAAAGCAACCAACCGCAGATAATTCGCGATGCTGAAATAGAGCGGTTGATGCTTGACTATGCCAAGCCAATTTTGGCCGCGGCAGGCATCAAGGGCAAGACAGAGATCATTCTGGTCAATGACCCCTCGTTCAATGCCTTCGTCGATGGCCGCCGGATTTTCATCAACACCGGCACCATCATGATGGC
>JANPBE010000421.1:0-4042 GCA_031430295.1 Phyllobacterium sp. | reverse complement strand
CGGTATCAGCACGCATGGGAATGGCTTTCATGCCGACACGCTCGAATGTGCGCAGGTAGGACACGAACATGCGGTTATAGGCAGCTTTTGACGCCTCGTAATTGAGGTCAAACGAATAGGCATCCTTCATCAAAAATTCGCGTGAGCGCATGACGCCGAAACGCGGGCGCACTTCATCGCGGAATTTCCATTGAATGTGATAGAGGTTGAGCGGCAAATCCTTGTAGGATTTCACATAGCCACGGAAAATCTCTGTGACCATTTCTTCGTTGGTTGGGCCGTAGAGGAACTCGCGCTCTTGCCTGTCTTTGATGCGCAGCATTTCCTTACCGTAAGCATCGTAGCGACCGCTTTCTTTCCACAAATCGGCGGATTGAATGGTCGGCATCAAAATTTCAATTGCACCGGAACGGTCCTGTTCTTCGCGGATAATCTTGCAAACCTTATTTAGCACTTTCAGGCCGAGCGGCAGCCACGCATAAGAACCGGCAGCCTGCTGACGGATCATACCGGCGCGCAGCATCAAGCGATGCGAAACAATCTCCGCTTCTTTTGGATTTTCTTTTAAGATTGGCAGGAAATAGCGGGACAGACGCATTCAAAGTCACTCATGTTATCAGCCAGCCATCACACGGGAATCGGGCGGAACTGCGGTTTCAGGTTTGCTACATAAACGTTTGTGCGCAATAAGAAAACCCGCGTGGTGCGCGTGATGTATGGTTGAATTGGGTCGTTAATCTTGGCGTAAAAATACGCGTGACAAGCTGACGCAGTTAAGCTATTTGTCTCATCAATAAGTACAGGGGCGCACCCGGTCGTATCACGCGATTGAAATCTTGGGAGGATGAGACCTAGGCGCGGTAATTCGCAGCCGCCTTTAACGAGGAAAACAGGTCAGCGCGTATTCATGGAGCAAGGCTTAGGCCTTGCTTTTTTTTGCCTTGAGTTAAGCGTGAGGTGGCTTCATGAAATCCGGGAAATACTGCAACAGATCATCAAATTGCAGGCCATTGACGATTGCGAACCAATAAAACCCGCCGAATATCAGACCCGCAATAATTGTTGTGATGCTAATTACGAGCAAAAAGCGCGGTTTAGCTGGTGCGCTAGCATGAGTGCCAGGCACGATTTCGCCCGCCTCATCCTGCGTGCGCAGCCCAAATGGCAGGACCGCGAAGAGCGTTATCCACCAAATGATAAAATATGAGGCGAAGGCGGAAATGGGGTTCATGGGCTATACCTGTTCCAGTTCAATGAGCGTGCCGAAAAAATCCTTTGGATGCAGGAATAATACGGGTTTGCCGTGTGCGCCAATTTTGGGCGTGCCATCACCGAGCACGCGTGCACCCGTGGCTTCGAGTGTGGCTCTGGCGGCGGCGAGATCATTCACTTCGTAGCACAAATGGTGCATACCGCCGGAAGGATTTTTGGTGAGGAAGGCGGCGATGGGCGACCCCTCACCCAGTGGCTCCAGCAGCTCGATCTTGGTGTTGCCAACATCAATAAATACCACCGTCACGCCATGCTCCGGCAGAGCCAACGGCGCGCTGATTTTCGCGCCGAGGCTTGCTTTATATAACGCGACCGCGGCAACCATATCTGGAACCGCGAGCGCTACGTGATTGAGACGACCGATCATTTACTAAATCTGATTCAAGAAAACAGTAACTACCGGCTTTTTACCCCACATTTGTTCCGCTGCCGAGCGGACAGCGCGTCGCACGGCTTCGCGCATTACGTCTAGATCTTTGCGGCGGGCCTTGGGAATGCTGTCGATGGCCGCAAGAGCGGCGTCAAACATTTGATCGTCAATCTCGTCGCCATCTGCATCAAATTCCGGCAGGCCGATGGATTCAAGTTCCGGCTCGCCTGTGATTTCAAACTTTGAGTCGACAAGAATGCAGACTGAAACATGGCCAGCGAACGACAGCTTCTTGCGCTCGCCAATGCCCACTTCATCATAGCTGCCGATCAGCTTGCCATCCTTGTAAATCCGACCAAATGGAGCTTCATCGATGATTTCAGCCTTGCCGGGCGCGATGCGCAGCATATCGCCATCGCGGACCTGCGCGATTTCTGGAATGCCTTCCATGGCGCCGAGCGAGCCCTGCGCCACCAAATGCGCGGCCTCGCCATGCACAGGAACCAAAATGCGCGGGCGCACCCAGGCGTACATTTTCTTCAATTCATTGCGGCGTGGATGGCCGGAGACATGGACGAGCGCCTGATCGTCGGAGATAATTTTGATGCCATTTTCAATCAGCTTATTCTTGATCTCAAGGATAGGCTTTTCATTGCCCGGAATGGTGCGGGATGAGAAAATGACGGTATCGCCCGGCGTCAGCGCGATGGAACGCATTTCCTGATTGGCAATTTTGGCAAGTGCTGCGCGGGATTCGCCTTGCGAGCCAGTGAGCAAAATCACGAGATTTTTGCGCGGGATGGAGACAAAATCTTCCTCGCCCAAAAACTCCGGCAGCCCATCCAAATAGCCGAGCTCGGACGCCACTTCAATAACACGTTTCATGGAGCGGCCAAGCACCAGCACACTGCGGCCTGCCTCTTGCGCCGCCATGGCAATGGAGCGAATGCGACCGACATTGGACGAGAACGAGGTTATGGCAACGCGGCCGGGAGCCTCGGCGATTAGCTTTGCGAGGTTCTTGCTGACTTCTTCCTCGGACGGCGAGTCGCCTTCGCGCAATGCGTTGGTGCTATCGCACATCAAAGCGACAACGCCGGCATCACCATAAGAGCGGAACTTGGCTTCGTCGATCAACTCGCCAATTGTTGGCGCGGTATCAATCTTCCAATCGCCGGTATGAATGGCGGTGCCGAGTGGCGTGGTGATCGCGAGCGACACGGGCTCCGGGATCGAATGTGTAACACCGATAGCTTCGATCTTGAACTTGCCGACTTCGAACGTCTCGCCTGCTTTATAAATCGTCACCGGAATTTGCTTGGCATCCGTTTCGGATTTGTACTTGGCCGACAAAAGGCCTGCTGTGAACGGTGTGCAATAGAGCGGCACTTTGATGAGCGGCCACAAATCCATCACCGCGCCATAATGATCTTCATGGGCGTGGGTAATAATCATGGCCTTGATAGAGGCGCGGTTCTCTTGGATGAAGCGGATGTCCGGCAGCACCAAATCGACACCGGGTAGGTCCGGTCCGGGGAATGTCACGCCGCAATCGACGATGATCCACTCGCGGTTGGTGGGTGTGCCGTAGCCATACAGCGCCAAATTCATACCGATTTCACCGACCCCGCCGAGTGGCAAGAAGATGAACTCATTATTGTCTTTAATCACGAAGTCGCTCCTGAGTGAGCCGGGAAGAATACATCTCCGGCTGAAATTAATTGTCGTTGATCGTTTGCCAGCGCCAACATGAGGCAGCCATCACGGTCTATGTCTTCAAATATGCCGTCTATACGAGTTCCGACAAGGTTCACACTAATCATTTCGCCAATGCCTTTGGCATGGCGAAGCCATTCGGTGCGGATGGCATCAAAGCCGTGCCCGCGATTCCAGATGGCCAGCACCGCGTCAAAATTGACAGCCAGTTGCGCAAAAAGCACTTCCGGCGAAATTTCCAGTCCAAGAGTTTTTAAGTCCGTCGCTTTGTATAGCACAGGATCCGGATGATGCGCGGCATTTATGCCGAAGCCACATGCAACCGCGATCTTGCCATTTGGCAGCGCGGAACTTTCAAGCAAAATGCCACTGATCTTCGCACCATCTACCAAAATATCGTTGGGCCACTTTATTTGGATGTCGCGCGTTTTCAGTGGCTTTAAGTCAGCAAGCGTCGCATGAAGCGCGCAGGCGGCGACAAAGGGAAGCGTACCAAGCCGTGCCATTGGCGCTGGATCAATCAATAGAGCCGAAGCATAAAGATTGCCGGGTTCGGATACCCAGACCCGCCCTTGCCTGCCCCGACCGGAGGTTTGGCAAGAAGCCGTTATCCAGAGCTTGCCATCATCACCCTCGCGGGCAGCACTGAGCACATCTGTGTTGGTCGAACCAGTTTCGGCCACG
>JANPBE010000420.1:0-1025 GCA_031430295.1 Phyllobacterium sp. | reverse complement strand
AGCTTATCGCCGAGGAAAAACACATTATCGGGGAACATATCGGCATGGCAGACGCCGATGGGCAGGTTTGACGGCCAGTGCGCTTCGAGATCGCGCAGGTCGCCCTCCACCTCGGCGGCGAGGCCTTTTTCCACTTCATCGGCGCGCGGCGCGGCGGCATTCCACAGCGGACGCCAGCCGCTGACGGAGAGCGCATTGGGCCGCTTAATGGCAAAGCCCTCGCCCGCGACGTGCATGGCGGCGAGCGCTGCGCCCACTTCGCGGCAATGAGCAACAGTCGGGCGGCGCATCCACATGCCTTCGAGAAACGTGACGATTGCCGCGGGACGATCCGCCAGCGTGCCGATCATCTTACCTGATTTTTGGTGCACTGGCAGAGGGCAAGAAATACCGCGCGCTGCCAGATGGTCCATCAGGCCAAGGAAGAAGGGCAGATCATTGGGGTTCACGCGCTTTTCGTAGAGTGTGAGAATGAAAGCACCATTGCTGGTGTGCAGCAGGAAATTGGAGTTTTCGACGCCTTCTGCGATGCCCTTATAGGAAAGGAGGCTGCCGATATCATAGGCATCCAAAAAGGCGGCGATTTCGATTTCTGTGATGTCTGTATAGACGGCCATTTGATGTTAGCTTTCTTTTCAGCCGTTGACGAAGGCCATATCGGCCTTGGTGAGGTCCACATCGCGCAGCACGCGCACGACGGGGAAATCTTCTGTTTCTTCGACCGTTACCGCCAGCTCGACCGTGACGGTGTACTTAGCGCGGAAGGCGTCTATGATTTCATCGACGATGATTTCCGGTGCGGAGGCACCCGCTGACAGGCCCAAAACGCGGGGCGTGCCCATATGATCCCACGGGATTTCCGACGCACGCTGAACCAGTAGCGCGGCCTTCGCCCCTGCCCGCTCGGCAACTTCGACCAGACGCTTTGAGTTTGACGAGTTTGGGGCGCCGACGACCAGAAACATATCCGTTCCGGGCGCGGCAAACTTCACGGCGTCCTGACGGTTGGTGGTGGCATAGCAGAT
>JANPBE010000419.1:0-3547 GCA_031430295.1 Phyllobacterium sp. | reverse complement strand
GGGGCAAGGACAAGCTTCGGCAGATTTTGCTGGAACCAACCAATCCTGCCGCTTGACGCATACCTTGTTTCATAAGCTTGGTTATCCAAATGCCTCTCCCTAACGCGCATCGAAGTGCCACGTACCGATTTTCCGCATCCGGCTGTGGTCGCGGATGCTTTTCTTTTATTGTTTCAATTCATTAGTCTGTTCTGCCGGACAGGTTTGTCGTCCCGCCCGGCAGCCCGTAAGTTACCGCTTGGTAGCGGTAACAACCTGCGCACCTTCATTAGCGGTGAGAATTACTGAGACTGCCAACTCGCGGAAAACCAATTTTTCGCCCATCTCAGTGCCCATAATTGACACGAACGCGCTTACCCGCAGCAGCAGCCTGTTTGACGGCCTCGGCAACAGCGAGCGATTTGAGACCATCCATGCCATCAGCCGCTGGCGTGCCCGTTCCACTAACGGCATCAGCAAAGCGCTTGACAGATTGAGAATAAAGACTGTGGGCGCTGTAAGGCACACCTTCGCGCCCGGATTGGGTGACCAATTCAACTGTGCCAACAGGTTGCTGGGTCATGATCCCGCGCCCGATGATCGAACCATCACTGCCATGCGCCTCTATGCCCGTACCAGCAAAAGCGTGGGTAAAACTTTCATGTGCCATAATCTGCGCACCGGATGGCATCGCCCACACAGATGCGCACGAATCCTCGACGCCAGAGCTCATGCCAGATGCTGTAGAGATAGCGCAAACTTCAAAGGGGTCCTCGCCGAGAACGAACCGCACAGTGTCGGCGTCATGCACCGTAATATCGGAAATAACGCCACCGCCCGCAGATGCATCATTGATGCGCCAGCCTTGGAGATACAGAGGTAAAAACACCGCGTGATGAACCCGCATCGAAAGCACCTTGCCGATGCGGCCGGACGCTATCATGTCACGAATTGCGGTGTGCGAGCCGGCATTGCGCAAATGATGATTAGTCGCCAAAATAACGCCACGTTTTCTGGCAGCATCAACCATGGTTCGCGCATCGGCTACGCTCAGCGCCAGCGGCTTTTCGCACAAGACGTGCTTACCTGCCTCAATGGCAGCCATAGCCTGTGGGAAATGCTTCTCATTGGTCGAGGAAATGTAAACGGAGTCAATCTGAGAGTTGGACAGGAGCGCATCGATCTGCGTAGTGGCTTCGTAAATCCCGTGGGTGGAAGCGAAGTTTCGCCCATGGGATTCATCTCCACTAAAAACACAAAGTATCTCACCACCATTCGCGCGCATGGCGCCGATCATGTGTTCCGTGGCTATGTTGCTAGCTCCGACTAATCCCCAGTTCACTCTTCCCTCCTTGAAATTGGAACGTTCCATATATGCATGTGGAACGTTCCAATTGTCAATATAATAATTGTCGGGCCAAACTTAGATTTTTAGTTCCGGCATTTTGGGGATTGAATTGGTCTGAATCTTTCTGATTCTTTCGTCCATGCCTTGGCGATGAATTTCTTGTGAATTCTAATTTACCTACAGCGCGGATAGTATCTCTTTGGCGCATTTTTTGGTCTGGCTCTATCAGCAGATTGTTGAAGACCTCAGCAGGTGTTTTGAAACCCAAGCATTTGCGCGGTGTTGCGTTCAGGTTTTTTGCACGGCGCGTCAATTGTGCCTTGATGGCAATGACAACAAAACCGTATCTTTTGGCAAACGCCGCCTTACACGTTTATTCATGTTTTCGACCGAGCCCTTCTGCCAAGGCGCTTGCGGATCACAGAACCATGTTTCCATACCCAAGCCCTTATAAAGTTCGCGCCACGATACGAACTCAATACCACGATCAAAGGTGACGGTTTGACGCGCAAACTGGGGCAGGGACGAAAGTTCGTTCACCAGTCGGGCCATAATCGGCTTGGAGCGCCTATCATTGTTACGGAACAGGACGGTGTAACGGCTCTTGCATTCAACGATTGTGGCTACATTGGCATGCCCATGCTTCTTGCGGAAAATCATCAAATCACCCTCCCATTGTCCGTATTCATCACAACGGTTGATGGCATCAGGGTGGTTTTTAATGGCCATCTGATCAGGAAATACAAGGCCTCTGGCACGTCTTGCATGGCGCGGTCTGCGTTTGAATCTGCGCTCAGGCAGCAAACGTGCAAGCTCTGCTTGGCTGCCTTCCTCTAAGTAAACCTATCCACCAAGATTTGCGCCGTCACGTGCCTATAGCCTTGCAGCAAGCGGGTATTCTTTGTCATGCCAAAAATTGCGTTTAATCTCGCGATGAATTGTCGAGCGATCACGCCCAAGACTTCCGACGATCTGGCTTTGTGATACTTTATTATGGACCATCTGCGCGATGATTTGACGCCCATCCATATGCAACTGCCGGAAACTGTTTGTCATTGTGTCTTCCTGAAATCAAAGACGGTTTAGCATCTATTGCAGTTGAAAATAGAATGTGCCGGCAAGAAAGAGGAGAGGCTTTCAGGGTCTTGGCGATAATTTTGATGAGTACTAGCAACTCACACGAGCGTGCAAAGATCAGGCGTTTCATCTTTTCGCTGCTTGAGCTGATCAAATACATATCTCTTGGCGCTACGGATTGCCTCTACGATTTCTGCACCCTGCGCTAGTTCGGCCGCCATGGCGCTTGAAAGTATACACCCGCTTCCGCGCAAAGAGGCGCTAAGCCGCGGGGAGGCAAATGTTGCTGGCGCGCAGTTCGGCTGGCATAAAATATCGACGCAATCGTTTCCGTGCGAATGCCCGCCTTTTACCAAAATCGAAAAGCTGTGTCGGCCCATTAAAATGGATGCCTGTTTAACAATCCCGTCCTGAGTTTCAGAAATTTGCGAGTTGGTTAGCAGAGCCAGTTCCGGCACGTTCGGCGTTAGCAACGTGCAAAGCGGTAACAGGGTATGGCACAGCGCATCAAGCGCTTGTGGCTCTAGTAAAACACCGCCGGATGTTGAGAGGATAATGGGATCCAAGATGGCTGGTATTGACGGAAACTGGCGCAAGACCTCGCAGATTTCTGTGATGACCTGCGTCCGGGCCAACATACCAATTTTGATAACCTTCACATTATTGGCCGTAAGTGCGGCACGCATTTGTTGGGCGATTGCACCACTAGGAAGATCAATTCTGGCGTGGAACTGCCCGTGCGTTTGAACGGTTACAGCAGTGACGGCGACGCAGCAGCGCATACCAAAAGCGGACACCGTTTCAATGTCGCGCACGAGACCCGCGCCGCCGCTGCTGTCTGTGCCCGCTACGATTAGAACATGAGGTTGTGACATCATCGCCATGGCGCTGTCTTACTAAGCCACTCTAGCGTTCGCGCTTCTGGCTCGTCGTGTAGGGTGATGTCGGTCACGACGGCGGCGCTGTCCGCCGCCGCTTTAAACACACCATCGAGCAGTTCAATATTCAATCCGCCGATAGCGACCAACGGGATGTTCGCAATTTGCGCCTTCCACTGTGTGATGCGCGATGGTCCCTGGGGTGCCCATTTCATTTGCTTTAGTTTTGTCGGGTAGATCGGGCCAAGGGCAATATAATCTGGTG
>JANPBE010000418.1:0-5530 GCA_031430295.1 Phyllobacterium sp. | reverse complement strand
ACCGGACTGAATTCATCGTCATTTGCTACCGCCAAACAGAAACTTTACTTCATTCACTAAGCCAATTACCGCTAATTCCGGCAATTGCATGACCGCGTATAGCGGTAATTGGCTTAGTGAATGAAGTAAAGTTTCTGTTTGGCGGTAGCAAATGACGATGAATTCAGTCCGGTTGACCCAAGTTTTAGCGCAAACGACTGCGATTGCCGCGCTGTTTGCGCTCGGCGGCTGCATGTCATCGCCAACTTATGGCACGGGTGTAACGTCAAGCGAACAGCTTTTGCAGGATGTGAGCAGTTCTTTTTCGCTCAAGCCAAAGACCGGCCCAAAGATCGCCTATGAGCCGCGCCCGGAAATTTTGAAGGATGGCGCTGCCAACGGCCTGCCTGCGCCGCAAGAGAGCGTGACCAAGACGGCTGGAGTGTGGCCGGAATCGCCGGAAGAGAAACGCGCCCGCCTTCGCCAACAGGCAACGGATGCGCAGGGTGATCCGACCTTCGTGCCAACCATTCAAAGTGACGGTACTGGTGTTGCAACGGCATCTGCGGGGTCTGGCAACCCAAATGATGACCGTAATGCTAGAAAACATGTTGTTGATGGTGCAGATTTGTCAGCGCGGGTAAAAGCAGGGCGTATCCAGAACGCTACGGGTTCGCCAACCAAACGCAGCACACTGAGCGAGCCGCCAATTGACTATCGCCAACCGGCAACCACTGCCGCTTACGGTGATGTTGGCGAAGACGAGGCCAAGAAAGAACGCCGTTTGCGGGCCGAGGCCAAAAAAGGCAAGGGCGGCAAGTCTTTCAAAGATTACATTCCTTGGCTCTAGGGTCTTTTTTGTCTGAAAAAATCTAGTAACATCTCTGAGCATTGCCGCTCATCGATGCCGGAATAGACATCCGGCGCGTGGTGGCATGTTTGCTGGCTAAAAAAGCGCGACCCGTTTTCCACCGCGCCGCCCTTAATATCTGCCGCGCCGAAATACAGCCGCCCCAGCCTAGCAAATGATATCGCCCCCGCACACATGGCGCATGGTTCCAGCGTGACGTATAGATCGCAGCCGGTTAACCGTTCAGTTTCAAGGGCTTGGCAGGCGGCGCGGATAGCCAAAACTTCGGCGTGAGCCGTTGGATCATGAAGTTCACGCGTGCGGTTTCCCGCGGAAGCGACCAGACTCCCAGCCCGAACAATGACCGCGCCAACCGGAACCTCGCCGCGAAGCGCTGCAGCACGCGCTTCGCCAAGTGCAATTTCCATGAAGCTTGGGCCAGTTTTATCCAAAATATCCGTTTTCCCGCTCGATTCTGACAGGTCAACCTGATAGTGAACCCTCAACATAAGGCAATATCACATAATGACAAACGACAACGACAAACCGCGCGCCCCGCGCAATAATGATCGCCCGCGCGATGGCGCACGCGGCGGTACCGGCCCGCGCAAACCCTTTGAAGAGCGTGGCGAGCGCCCGCGCCAATCCTACGAAGAGCGCAAAGCCGCCGCCGCACAGGGCGACGCCCCGCGCATTCCCGAAGGCGAGCGCATCGCAAAACGTCTAGCCCGCGCTGGTATTTCATCGCGCCGTGATGCTGAACTTTTGATCGCCGATGGCCGCGTTTCCGTAAATGGCAAGGTGCTGACCAGCCCCGCATTCAACGTCCAGCAAAATGACAAAGTAAGCGTTGACGGGCAATTGCTGCCGGGCGTGGAGCGCACACGGCTCTGGCTTTACAATAAGCCTGCGGGCCTCGTGACCACAGCGAAAGATCCAGAAGGCCGCCAGACAGTGTTTGAAGCGCTGCCGGAAGGCCTGCCACGGGTAATTTCCGTTGGCCGTCTTGATATTAACACCGAAGGCCTGCTGCTACTCACCAATGATGGTGGTGTTGCCCGCATCTTGGAACTGCCCGCCACTGGCTGGCTGCGCAAATATCGCGCCCGCGCTTTCGGCAAGGTCACGCAAGAACAGCTCACCGCGCTGAAAGACGGCATCACCATTGATGGCGTGTTTTATGGCGCGATTGAAGCGGTGTTGGACACAGTGCAAGGCTCCAACGTCTGGATCACACTTGGTCTTCGCGAAGGCAAAAACCGCGAAGTGAAGAATATTCTCGGCGCGCTTGGCCTGTCAGTGAACCGCCTTATCCGCATTTCTTTTGGGCCCTTTCAGTTGGGAGATTTGGAAGAGGGCGCGGTGCAAGAAGTCAATGGCCGCACGTTGCGCGACCAGCTTGGCGAGCGCTTGATTGAAGAAGCCGGCGCGAACTTTGAAGCGCCGATTTATAATGATTTTTCAAATCAACCAGTGCAGGGCGACTATGCCCGCAGCGACAGCCGCGTTTCAAGCGAGCCGGAACGCCCGCAGCATCGCCGTCAGGGCGACTGGGTTGGCGGGCATGAAAACCCGATTGTAAAACACCAGCCGCGCAAGACCAAAGAAAAGCCGACTGACACAGAAAACGCAGTTTCTAAGCGTCCCAATCGCTCCGCCAATGTGTGGCGGGCACAGGGCGCAAAGCCACTTGGGCCTGAAAAACTATCAGAACCAGTCGGTCGCTACGGCGGGCGCGGTGGCAGCCGCACGGGCGAGCCAGACCGCGTGACAACACGCAGCGCGAACTTCCGCAATGCCAGTGCCACTGGCCAGCGCGACAGCGAAAAACGCGAATGGAAGCCGCGCGAAGGCGGCGATGAGCGCCCGAAACGCGAATATGCCCCGCGAGGTGACAAGCCATACGGCGAGCGCGCGGCGTCATTTAGCGGTGAAAAGCGCGAATATAAACCACGCGAAGGTGGCACTGGCGAAGATCGCCCAAAGCGCGCCTATGTACCACGCGGCGACAAACCCTTCGGTGATCGCCCGCCGCGCCCAACTGGAGATCGTCCTTTCGGCGACCGTCCGAAGCGTTATGAAGGCGCAAGTGCATCCGGCGAAAAGCGCGAATACAAGCCGCGTGAAGGTGGCGATGAGCGGCCTAAGCGTGACTACGCACCGCGTGGTGACAGACCCGCTGGCGATCGTCCCGCACGCCCTGCCGGTGACCGGCCGTTTAGTGACCGACCAAAGCGTTACGAGGGTTCAAACCCTGCGCCCCGCGATGACAACAGTGCAGGCGAGCGCAAGCCGTGGGACGGTGCATCCAGCAAAGATCGCCAGAACAAAACCTTCGGCAAGCGTGATGATAATGCTGGCGAGCGGCCCAAACGCGAAGAACCAAAGCGTTTTGAAGGCGGTAAGCCTTTTGGTGCCAAGCCTGCCGGGTCAAAACCCTATGCTGGCAAGCCATCCGGCGGTCGGCCCGCAGGTGGGCGACCATCTGGCGGCGGCAAGCCTTTCGGCGGCAAGCCGCGTAGCAAGGCGTAAGCCTTGCGGATCGTTGGTGGCGAGTTTCGGGGGCGGGCACTAACCGCGCCTGAAACCAATAATATCCGCCCAACCACAGACCGTGTGCGCGAAAGCCTGTTCAACGTGTTGCAACATGCACAGGGCTCGCCACTGGACGGAACCCGCGTACTCGACCTATTCTGCGGCACGGGTGCGCTGGGCATCGAGGCCATTTCGCGCGGGGCGAAGTTTTGCTTGTTTGTGGATGATGGCGCAGAATCGCGCGGCATTGTGCGCACCAATGTCGAAGATTTCGGCCTGACAGGCTGCTCCAAAATTTACCGCCGCGACGCGACTGATTTAGGCCCCTCTGGCACGATGGGCAAATTTGACCTGGTCTTTGCCGACCCGCCCTATCGCAAAGGCCTTGGCGAAAAGGCACTTTTTTCCGCCGCCACAAATGGCTGGCTAAATGACGATGCCATCATTGTGCTCGAGGAAGCCGCCGACGCAACACTCGATTTAGATCCGTCCTTCACCCTGTTTGACGAACGGCCTTACGGCGATACAATCATTCGGCTTGCCCGTTGGGCGGGAAAATAGTTTTTCGCCACAAAAAAGGCACGGGTATGAAAAAGACTGTTGCTATGACGAAAAGCAAAGTTATTAAAGCCAAAACGGCCAATACTGATATCGTAGAGTCAGGCTCCGGAGACCCGACATTTGCCGTTGCCTTTGGCGGTGGCGGCGCGCGGGGCTTAGCGCATATTCACATCATTGAAGTATTGAATGAACTTGGTATCACGCCAGTTGCCATTTCGGGCTCGTCCATCGGCGCCATCATGGGCGCGTCCATGGCATCCGGCATGAGCGGACAGGAAGTGCGTGATTTCACGCTTTCGGTTTTAACCAATCGTGTGGAAGTGATGAACCGCCTCTGGAAACTGCGCCCCGGCGGGCTTGGCGGCCTCATCGGGCAAGGCTGGAAATTCAGCCAGTTTGACATTGAAAAGATCGTTGAAAACTTCGTTCCGCAAAACTTGGCACGCGATTTCAGTGAATTGAAAATCCCGTTCACCGCCATCGCGACAGACTATTACGGGCAAAAACCGCACATCATGGAAAGCGGTGATTTGCGCTCTGCAATCTCCGCATCGGCCGCTATTCCGGGTGTGTTTAAGCCTGTTAAGCGTGACGAGCGTATTCTGATTGACGGCGGCATTTGCGACCCTGTGCCGTTCGAAATTTTGTCCGGCAAGGCAGACCATATTATTGCAATTGATGTTGTGGGCTTCCCCGATGGCGACGAGATGAAAATGCCCGGCACCATCGACATTTTGTTCGGCACAAGTCAGCTGATGATTCAGTCGATCATCAGTCTGAAGCTGAAAACCGGCCATCCGTCAATTTTCCTGCGCCCGCCGGTGAATGACTACCGCGTGCTGGATTTTCTCAAAGCCAAGACAATATTAGAGCGGACAGCGACAGTGCGCGACGAGCTGAAGCGGGCGATAGAGGCGGTGCATCAGCATCATAAAGCTGGAAATTAGCGCAAACCATCAGGTAGCGGATGCAGTGGCAGAAATAATGTCAGAGGGCGGATTTCAGAACCAATAAATCCATGTTTTTCATAAAATGATACTGCACTTATGTCCTTTGCATGAACCATCATCGCCCGCATCCCGCCAATCGCCGCCGCTTGCATGGTGCGCAACACTGCGTCCTGTAAAAGGTCGGCCCCCAGTCCCTTTCCTTGCCAAGTATTATCAACAGCGAACCGCGCCAAGATCATGACAGGTATAGGGTCCGGCATATTGCGGCGGATTTTCCCCGGTGCCTCGCTCGTTGTGACGGCACCGCTTGCAAGCGCGTAATAACCGATGACAAAACCATCGCTGGCGATAACATACGTGCGGCTTGCACCGGTATCTTGATTGGGTAGCGCCCGCCGTTTCAGCCAATCATCAAGCGCAAACTGGCCGCAGCCAAACGCGCTAAGTTGATGTTCTGCCGTCAATAACGTTGGAGCATTTATCAATCGTTCCACATCGGCTTGCGGGCTAGCAATTCAGTTAGCTTCGGATTGTCACGCGTAGGGGCATCAAGCATTGCGGTAAACGCTCCCCACTGTTCAGCATTTAGCACAACCAATCGGTGGTCAAGCACAGCATCTTCAGCCGCCTTGCGCATAGTATCGAGTATAAAATC
>JANPBE010000417.1:0-2994 GCA_031430295.1 Phyllobacterium sp. | reverse complement strand
TGTTTTGGAAGATGTGAGCGACGCTGCTATTGCCTCATCAAGCGAATGCTCAATAACGAGATAGTCGCACTGCTGAATGGGAATGACTGAAAATGGTGCCACTGTGCCGATTTTATCGTTGAGCAACGGCACCAGTATTTTAGCGCTGTTGGCAGATAGTGCCCGCTTGAAAAACGCATCGTCCTGATCGAAGGCCGTGATGCCCGATTTTTTGTCCAGCCCGCACGCGCCCATGATAAACAAATCTGGATGAAGCCGCGTCGCCTCTTGCACCGCCCCGGCACTTATCGCTGCGCCGGTATTGGCATCAATCTTACCACCGATGATGATGAGTTTGACGCCGGTGTTTGCCATTAGGGCCGCAGCGATATGCGGTGAATTGGTAGCAATGGTCAGGTCCAAGTTATCCGGAATATAGGGGCACATAGCAAGGTTGGTGGAGCCGACGTCAAGAAATACGAACATGCCCCGCTCCAGCACTTCGACTGATTTTCGCGCGAGCTGCCGCTTTTGTTCTGACTGAACATCGAACCTGTCTTGCAGTGGCGCAAATTTGGCCTTGATCGAAATAGCCCCGCCATAGACGCGGATGCACTCGCCAGCCGCAGCCATCTCGCGCAAATCGCGCCGCACGGTATCTTCGGAAACACCAAACTCCTGCGCCAACTCACCCGCGATGACGCGCTCGGAGACCTCCAGCCTTCGGCGGATTTCAGATTGACGCTCGGATACGAGCAGGTCGGCGGGAAGGGTCACGGTCATTCCAATTGCATGTTATTGCACGTTATTGCATGATTGTGCGTTGGTGTCAAAAGGACTCTGCGTGGTGTTTGCACTCTACCAGCTATCGCGCCTTCCGTTGTGCAAGCGGTATAATATTGGGCGATGGGAGAACTGTCGGCGTGGTGCCGGGGATGGAATCGGGGAGATATGTTTTTTGGTGTTTTGGGAAGTGTAATTCTCAAGGTTCTGACAGAGATAGCACTGCGCTCACCCAAAAAATCCCCATCAGGCTAAACGCAGAAGCCGGAGAAACGGGCAATTATCCGCAAACCAATCTTTACAGGCCAGACAGTTACCTCCCCCTGAAGGTCCGAGGGATGGTAGAGGAGCAGCTCGCCTTTACTCCGAGCAAATCGCCGTGCTTCTCGGCGCAGCGGCAACTTTCGCCTCAGCCTCCCGTGCGGCGGCTTGCAGGTCAATTGGTTTCCCGCTCAGCTTTTCCAGAGATTGGATGGCCAAATCTGTCAGAACATAATCTGATTTGTGCCCGACACCATGAATCCATAGCAACTCCGAACCGGCAATAATCTTGGCCAGCCCCTTAGAATGTACCTCTTCCAACACGACGCTATCTTCATCGCCAGAAATAATCACGGTCGGCTTTTTGATCTCGTTGTAGCGCGGCGAAATCCGCGCGACGGCACCGCATAGCCGCTTCACGCTCTGCGCATTGGCACGGAAATTATACGGCCGCAGCACCAACCCGATAGACGCATCACTGGTGTAAGTTTTCGGCATTTCATTGGGATAAAATACGCAAGCCGAGCCACTGTTTAAACGTCTGGAGCCAACCGGCAGCGAGATGGTCTGCGCAAACGCACTGCCAATCACCGGCAGCGCTGTCAGTGTATAATAGCCGGCCACACCGCAGCCCGGCCATGGCAAAACCGCTGGAGAGAGGAACAGCAAGCCTTGCACTTTGTCCGGATAGGCAACAGCAAAACTAGCCGTCACCGCGCCGCCAAACGAATGGCCGATGATAATCGCCGACTTAATGCCCACATGATCCATCAGCGCAGCAATAGTTTTGGCCTGCCCGTCAGGATCAATATTCTCAGAAGGACCGCGCTCAGACCAGCCAAGACCGGGACGATCCAGAAATAACATCTCCGCCCGCCCGTTCAGCAAGGGCAGAAACGGCACCATCTGGTCTTTGAGATTAGCGCTAGCACCATGAATGAACACCAGCGGCGGCAAGTCTGGCGTTGGTCCGGCGGCAATGTGCACAAAGTGCATCTTCGTGCCGTTGACCACTGCATAGTCGCCAATGGCAGGATTAGCCCGCTCCAGCCGCCACACACCAATGCGTGTCACACCGGCAAGCGCAAGCAAAAGGGCCAGCATAAAGGCCAAGACTGCTAAAAATAAGTTCAGGTCCGGCTCCCCGCAAGCTGCTCTTCAAGAATGCCGACTTGGCTCTGCACATCGCGCAGCAGTGGATAGACTTCCAGCACCTTCTCGTAAGTTTGTAACGCCTTCTCATTGCGCTTCAAATCAAGGAATATCGCTCCCATGCCAGACAACGCCCCGAAGTGTCGCGGCTCCAGCTCCAGCGTCTTTTGAATATCCACCATGGATTTGGAATAATTATTCATCATGTAATGAATGGTCGCGCGGCGGTTCCAGCCTTCGGCAAATTTTGGCTTCAGCACAATAATCTGATCGAGAAAGTCCAGCGCCGCGGGTAAATCCTTACGCGCCACCGCGGCATCCGCCCATTGCATCAAAAGGTCCACCGTCGCGCTGCCAGAGTGCGTCCACTCTTGGCGGATATCATTGGCAATGTCCGCCGCCGCCTGCTCGGTCTTCGCCTTGCGCAGCGACAAAAATAAATCATTGAGAATTGTTTCATGGTTGCGTGGCGCAGGCGCGGCAACATCTGGCGTTGCGGCAGGCGCGGCGGCCAAAGCCGGCTCCGCCAACAGGCCGCTAGCAATAATCGCAAAAAGGAAAAACAACACAAAGCGCATACAAGACACATGTGTCGAGTTGCGCTTTAGGTCAATAGCAATTTCGCGTGAACACTTGGGCAAAAGTCGCTGCGAGCAGTCGAATACGGTGGTTTTAGAGAACCGGAGCGCAGCGTACATTAAGTACGTGAGCACCGGAAGCACAGAAAATCACGCCAGTTGGCCGTCAAAGCATCGTTTTCGGTCTGGCTATAAGATAGGTGCGAATAACGGCATTGCCAAGGCTTGGAAGCAGCCCTGC
>JANPBE010000416.1:0-2637 GCA_031430295.1 Phyllobacterium sp. | reverse complement strand
GATATGGCTCTGAGCCTTTTATAGGTCGGGGCGTATATTGCCATTGTCTTACAAATTAAGATGGCGGTGGGGTCGAATTTCAAATGCGACCGACAGCGCCTGATAGACTTTAAGCGATAGCGTATAGCCGACGACGATGGTGCCGGTTTGAGCGCCTACCAGTATGCCAATTCTGTCGCCAAGCTCGCGCGGCTGGTCAATCCAGCCGACCTTGTTCCAAGCACTGATGAGCATATCGCCCCATTCGGCTTGCATGGCGCGGGTCATTTTTGCGTGCGCTGCCTTCGGCAAAGGGCCAAGCGAATTGCCGTCCAAATAGGTGATATTGTCCGGCAGATGAAACAGTTTCTTGGTTTTGGTGAAATCAGTCATTTATCGCTCCCGCTTCGCAAAAGCCTAGCGCGGCGCGTTCAATTTAACAATCGGGGCGCTTTTTTTGCATTCATTTATTGGTTGGTCATGCCATATTGAAACTTGATAATAATTTTGAGCGAGGAATGCGACCATGGACTTGTTGAAGTTTTACATTGACGGAAAGTGGGTCGCGCCTGTCATTCCGGCTACGATTGACGTTATCAATCCGGCAACGGAGGAAGTCTGCGCCACGATTTCTGCTGGCAGCGCGGAAGATGCAAACCGCGCGGTAATGGCTGCGCGCAAAGCATTCGCCAGCTTTTCGCAGACGACCAAAGCTGAACGACTTGCGTTGCTGAAGCGCATTTTGGAAGTTTATGACAGCCGTTTGGATGAGATGGCGGCAGCGATTTCTGATGAGATGGGTGCACCGCTAGAAATGGCGAAGGATAGCCAAGCCGCTTGTGGCACCGAGCATCTTGTATCGACGATTGCGGCGCTTGAGGCATTTGAGTTTGAGTCTGTGCGCGGCACAACGCGCGTGGTGCACGAAGGCATCGGTGTTGCCGTATTGATAACACCTTGGAACTGGCCGATGAACCAGATCGTTACCAAGGTCGCCCCTGCAATCGCAGCTGGCTGCACGATGGTGCTGAAGCCATCAGAACTGGCGCCAACAAACGCCATGATTTTTGCTGACATTATGCACGAGGCAGGCGTTCCCGCCGGTGTATTCAATCTGGTCAATGGTGATGGTCCATCTGTTGGCCAAGTGCTCGCATCGCATCCGGAGGTGGACATGGTGTCGTTCACCGGCTCGACGCGGGCGGGCATTATAGTGGCGAAGTCTGCGGCGGATACAGTGAAGCGCGTTTCGCAAGAGCTTGGCGGCAAATCACCAAACATTATTTTGGACGATGCGGATTTGGGTAGGGCTGTAACCAAAGGCGTCAACAGCATTATGGGTAACAGCGGCCAAAGCTGCAATGCGCCGACGCGGATGTTGGTTCCGCAGGAGCGCCATGATGAGGCCTTAGCTATCGCGGCGAAAGCTGCTGCTAAGCTGGTGACGGGCGATCCGCGCGATGCAGCTACTGATCTCGGGCCCGTGGTTTCCGAAGCGCAGTTCAATAAAATTCAAGGCTTGATACAAGCTGGTATTGACGATGGTGCGAGCGTTGTTGCTGGCGGTGTTGGCCGTCCGGCTGGACTTAATCGGGGCTATTACGTGCGCCCGACGATCTTTGGTGGTGTGACATCGGATATGACGATCGCACGCGAAGAAGTGTTTGGCCCCGTGCTGGCGATTATGCCGTACAAGGACGAAGCTGAGGCAATCAAAATTGCTAACGACACGGTTTATGGATTGGCAGGCTATGTTCAATCCAGCAATTTGGAGCGTGCCCGCAAAGTTGCACGTCAGATCAGGGCAGGGCGTGTGGAAATTAATCATCCGTCATGGGATGTGTTCGCGCCATTTGGTGGCTATAAACAATCGGGCAACGGCCGGGAATATGCTGACTTTGGCATCCATGATTTTCTCGAAATCAAAGGTATTGTTGGCTACGATGAATAAGCTGTTATTCATCGTGAATTAATTGCACGATTGCGGTTTACGACTCCAAATTTGCGCTCTATCTTTCGTCCAGCGGCCACAGAGTTAGGCGCTTACGGGAGAGACAAATGAGCAGTGCAGTTGCGCAAGCAGAAATTGGTTTGATTGGCCTTGGAGTGATGGGGTCAAACCTTGCACTGAACATCGCAGAAAAAGGCTTCCCGATTGCGGTGTGGAACCGCACCGGTGATAAGACCACCGCGTTTCATGCGGGCGCTGGCGCATTACAAAAGAACATTATCCCTTGCCTGACTGAGGCGGAATTCGTTGCCGCCATCCGCCCGCCGCGCCCTGTGATTATTATGGTCAAGGCTGGTGAAGCGGTGGATGAGCAGATTGCGGTGTTGCGCAAGCTGCTCTCTAAGAATGACATCATCATTGATGCAGGCAATGCCAACTTCCGCGACACAGTGCGCCGCTTTGGCGAGCTGAATGGTTCGGGTCTTACATTCATTGGCATGGGCGTTTCGGGCGGTGAAGAGGGTGCGCGTCATGGTCCGTCCATCATGGTTGGCGGCACAAATGCGTCATGGAAGCGCGTGGAAAAAGTGCTTCATGCCATTTCTGCAAAGTACAAGGACGAATCCTGCGCAGCATGGCTCGGCACGGATGGCGCTGGTCATTTTGTGAAGACCATTCATAATGGCATTGAATATGCTGACATGGAA
>JANPBE010000415.1:0-1012 GCA_031430295.1 Phyllobacterium sp. | reverse complement strand
ATCCAAAAGCCGGGCGGCAAAATGGAGGCCACAATCATCAGCAAATAGAGGAGCGGAAGTGAGGTCCAAATTTCGATGAAGCGCTGCATCAAAAGGTCTGTCCAGCCACCAAAATAGCCCTGCACAGCACCCGCCGCGACGCCAATTACGGCTGACCCTAATGTGAGCAAAAGCCCGAACAACACAGAAATGCGAAATCCGTAAATCACACGAGCCAAAAGGTCACGGCCCTCATCATCAGTGCCGAGCCAATTAAAATTGCCAATCCGGCAATTCGGGTCTTCAACACCAAGCGGGTAGCGCTCGCAGAGCGTTTTGCGATCAAACATGAAGAACGGTTTGGTTGGTGCCGATCCTGGCATTTCATTGTTCACAGTGCGGTAACTGTAGCGTATGGGCGGCCAAACAGCCCATCCATTAGCGGCAATTTCATCTTGAATGACCGGGTCGCGGAAATCAGTGATGGCAAAGAAGCCACCGAATTTTTCTTCCGGATAGTCAATGAAAACTGGTGCCAGCAATTCGCCCTTGTACCAAGCAATAATCGGCCGGTCGTTGGCAACAAATTCGGCGCAAAGCGTTATCCCGAAAATGGCCAAGAACAACCAAAGCGACCAGTAGCCCCGGCGGTTTGCCTTGAAATTTGTCCAGCGGCGCTGGTTAAGCGGAGACAGGGTCATACATCCCTCCGCTCAAAATCAATGCGCGGATCAATCCACGTATAGACCAAATCTGAGATAAGGCCGACAATCAGCCCCATCAGAGAAAATATATACAAAGTGCCAAATACCACAGGATAATCCCGCCTTAGTACGGATTCGTAGCCAAGCAGACCAAGGCCATCCAGCGAGAAAATATTTTCAATCAAGATGGAGCCCGTGAAGAAGGCCGAGATAAAGGCGGCGGGAAAACCGGCTATCAAAATCAACATCGCATTTCTGAAAACATGACCATAAAGCACGCGGTTTTCGCTAAGGCCCTTAGCGCGGGCGGTGACGACATATTGCTTTTT
>JANPBE010000414.1:0-2473 GCA_031430295.1 Phyllobacterium sp. | reverse complement strand
TAACCGTGCCGGAACGCTCCGCCTCGCGCTCGGTTTCGGCAAATTGCGGATCAATCAAAAAGAAAAACCCGATGATTTGCTGCACCGTCGTAAAGTGCGCAATTCGCCTTCCGACAGCAGCCGAATAGAGCAAATGCCGTGAATTTACGATAAAAATCGACAAAATAACGATCCAAGGCGCCGCATGATGGCGGAAAAGGTCAATCCCGACCAGTTGCGATGCCCCCGCATAAATCGTCAGGCTCATCAACGAAGCCTGCCAAACCGTCAGGCCCTGATCAACCGCAATGGCCCCATAAAGCACACCAAACGGCGCAGTGGAGATCAAAATAGGCACGCACTTGCGCATACCAGCGAGAAATTGTGGGTTCATAATCAGAGACTTAGCCGAGAAAATTCATTGTGTCAGTTATTGAAGCGAATAGAATGAGATGTCATGCATATTAAATATGCGACGACCTCATAATTTCAGCTATCTTTAGAATAACAATACTCGGATCAACCTCTCGAAGTATCTCCCCGTTGCTCACCAATCGGTGACGAGAGTAATGTTGAAGAACCGCTTGTTCCAGCTTTCGCGCAGCACCTTCAGACGAGGTCGGCTGACTGAAATCTAATTTCCATTTTAGCCCTGTGACCTCAGACGCCATCGGACCATTATGCGCATTTTCTCGATCACTTGGTGAATTGGAGTAGCCGACCTTCAGCGCGAGCGATTTGTTCCTGATATCTCGCAAAACAAGCGTATAGACAAACCAAATTTCATGATCACCAAATCTGCCAACAAAAGTCCCTTCGTGCTTTGGTGCAAGTTTACTGTTCTTAACCGCGACAAGTCCTTTGCCAAACTCCGTCTTTGGCTGCGCTGGCGACACCTCTCGGCGATCAAGTGCAAGCAGCGGATTGGCCGTAAGCATATCCAATTCAACAAGTTGCGACTGGGCTCGTAGATGCTGAATTGGCGTGAGTGGACCAACCAATTTTGCAAAAATATTATCGTCCGACGTAATTTGCCATACGGAAATCGGGTGCAATGCATATGGAAAGCGGGATAAGCCGCCTGACGGCAAGTCATAGTCTTGAGTATTTATTTCCAAATCTGAAACGATGTACACACCTGATACCTGCCCCCAATATTCTGGGGGCGTAGGGTCGCCTTTTGTACAGACTGTGAAGACTATATCTCCTTCCGCAAGGGCTGCACGCGCATTTCGGCGTGCTGCCTTGGTAGAAAATGTGAGTGGCCAAGCAGGGTTACCGGGAGGGCCCCACACATAGGTAAAAAAATATTTTGGTATATCGGCCTCCATTGTATCAGTATCCCCAAGTTCTATTTCGGGGAACTATATTGTAATTTTGCCCCAAACCAGCAGCGGCATCGCCCGCCTCACAAAGTCCACACTAATGTCCACCAGCTTTGGCGTCACAACCAATGCGGGGTCAATATCCTCCCGCACATAGAAATGTTTGAGCTTCACAGCCTGCATCAAATCCGGTTCGCTCACCCCGTCAAACTCCTTCGGCAGCCGCTTCAGCGCCTCGTCCGTGCGCAATTCCAAGCTTCCTGAGGCCAAACTGGCACTTAAACCCCGAAAAGCATCCGGATAAGTCACAATCCGGTTGCGAAACGCCCGCAATTTCTCCGGCCCATCTAAATAAAACCCAACCGCCATAAAGCAGCCTTCCAGCCCGATTTTGATAAAAAACGAGCCCTCATCCTCCCGCTTTTCCCCAGATGGCGTCAAAAGCGCTGAGACATGCTTGTTAAAAGGGCTCTTATCCTTGGCAAAACGAACATCGCGATAAATCCGGTACACGGATTTTTTGCGGTCGCCCTTTAGCTCAATCCCATTGGCCGCAAAGGCCTCTGTTAGCGCCTCCACCAAATCCCCGCGCGGCGTTTCCAACTCGCTCTCGTATAAACCCTTGTTTTCCTTGAACCAATCGCGGGATTGATGGAAATTGAGAGCCTTGAGAAAGGGCAGCGCTTGTTTGCCGAAACCGTTGAAAGTGGTCATGCCCCCACCCTCACAAACCAAGCATCCTCGTCAATCACCTCAACCCCATGCTTCTGCGCATCCGCCAGCTTTGATCCCGCGCCCGGCCCTGCGACAACCAAGTCCGTCTTCTTAGACACCGATCCCGCTACTTTCGCCCCCAACCGCTCGGCCATCGCCTTGGCCTCATCCCGCGTCATACGCACCAATGCACCGGTAAAAACCACGGTTTTGCCTGCCACAGGCGAGTCTGAAAGCGGTTTCTCGGCATCCGCCACTGTCAACTCCGCCGCCAGCGCCTCCACAAGCTTGCGATTATGCGCCTCGCCGAAATAGCGCGATACCGAGTCGATCACCGCCGGCCCCACATCATCCAGCGCGTCCATCTCCTCGGTCGCAGCGGCATCGCCACTGCCGATCTTCAGCGCCGCGTCGTGAAACGCAGCAAACGAACCATAGGCCCGCGCAAAGGTCTT
>JANPBE010000413.1:0-1461 GCA_031430295.1 Phyllobacterium sp. | reverse complement strand
AATGCTATCCGGTTGCTGCGCTAAAATCGGTCTTAAAATAAGAAGAGCATCGCGCAAACAGTGGTAACCGGTTTTTGCTTAAGCGATGCGACCAACAAACAAGATTATTTGTAGCGGCGATCGCGGCTCGAATCGCGATAGCCAAATGTGGCCCCCAAAGCGAAAGCGGCGATGATTGAGTTTAAAAGAGTAGTTTTAGGCGCGGTACGCATGATATTTCCTTTGATAATGGCAGTTATTTAGCCTTTTGCGCAATTTTTAGCCACCCCAACCCGCGCAGGGGAGCCATGCGCAAACGCCTTGACAGATTTACAGATTTTAACCTTTGTGCATGACTAGATAGCCAGTCCAGATTCGAAGATGAACCCCCATGTCTTTCACCATCCGTCGCCTTGATCCCTTTGAAGTAAAATCCCGTATCAACGAGCTCGCCGACATTCTACTCGACTGCGTGGCAGGCGGCGCATCCGTTTCTTTCATGGCCGATATGACGCGCGAAGAAGCAATGTCTTTTTGGGAAATAATCGCCGTTGGCGTTAGTGATGGCTCCCGCATTTTGCTAGTCGCCGAAGAGAACGGGCAACTCATAGGCACAGTGCAAGTCGTGGCGTCCGGCATCCCCAATCAACCGCACAGGTCTGATCTTTCGAAAATGCTGGTGCATCGCCGTGGCCGCGGCAAAGGCGTTGGCGCGGCATTGCTCAAGGCAGCGGAAAATGAATCGCGCAACGCCGGTTGGTGGCTGATGGTATTGGATACGGTATCCGGCAGCGAGGGCGAAAGGCTTTATAGGCGTGGCGGCTGGACGCCTGTTGGCATCATTCCAAACTACGCCTTGTGGCCGGATGGCACACTCTGCCCGACGACTTATTTTTATAAGGACTTGCGCAGCACAGACTAAGTCTGTTGAAGCTAGGTCAACCTTTCTCACTCTAATGCACTGCTATCTCTCGTGATTTTCAACGACATGACCCTGTTGCCGTTTCTGGCTGTACTTCTCAGTGCGCTGCTTCACGCCTCGTGGAATGCTATCGCTCGGGCCAGTAGCAATCCGGGTGATGTGTTCATTGCGGCGGTGATTTCTTCGGGCATTATTGGCCTCGTTGGCTTGCTTTGGTCGGGTCTTCCGGCTCATGCCTCATGGTTCTATTTGGCGTTTGGCTTGGTGTTCAATACGGCGGGCATTCGCTTTGCCATCGCCGCCTATAGGCGGGCGAGTTTTGCATTGGCCTACCCCGCCATGCGGGCTGGCATCCCACTGACGACCTTGCCAATTGCCGCCATAATGATCCACGAACTGCCACGCCCGATTGGCATTCTTGGCGTGCTGCTCATTGCGGCGGCGCTTATTCTGCTGGCAGTTGCGGCACGCAATTCCAAAGGCACAGAATTAAACGGCGTCGGCTATGCGATCCTATCGGCACTGTGCGGCGCTGGCTATGTCACCAGCGATGCCGTTGG
>JANPBE010000412.1:0-1135 GCA_031430295.1 Phyllobacterium sp. | reverse complement strand
GGTTTTGGACGAGGTGCTGCGCGGCTTGAAACCAGGCTCGGTGTGGATTGAAAATTCTACGCTCGGACGCGATGAAATGGTACGGCTTGCAGATATGGCGCAGGCTAAGGGTATCCGCGTTTTGGAAGCGCCGGTGACCGGCGGTGTGCATTTGGCGGCGCAGGGTGTTATTACCGTGCTGGCGGGCGGCGACATAGATTTGTATGAAAGCCAAATGCCTGCGCTCAAAGCCATCGGCAATCAGATTTTCCATATGGGGCCGATTGGGTCGGCGGCAGTTATTAAAGTTATCACTAATATGTTGGCGTTCATTCATCTGGTGGCCGATGGCGAAGCGCTGATGCTGGCCAAGCGCGGCGGGCTGGATTTAGGACAGGCATGGGCGGCGATTAAGGCTAGCTCGGGAACCAGCTTTGTCCACGAGACTGAAGGACAGCTCATTCTCAATGGTAGCTACGACATCGCTTTCACGATGGATCTGGCGCTGAAAGATCTCGGCTTTGCGATGAACTTTGGCAAGGAATTCGGCGTGCCGCTTGATTTGGCGGGGCGCACCAATGAGATTTTCAAAGAGGGCAAGGCGGCCTATGGTGGCGCGGCGCAATCGACACAAATTGTGAAATTGCTGGAAGATGAATTGAAAACCGACCTTCGTGCGCCCGGATTTCCTGCGCGTTTGGAATAGCTTTCAGCGCCTTGTCAGGCAATCGTCATGTTCAATGCGCTAGTCGGCCTTGATTGAGATCAAGGCCGCGCCATTTTTCATGTGACAATATGTTTCGGAATCATTCTAAAATATGATTCCCACTTGATCGACAAAGCGGTTAAACGAAATTTAAGAATTGCGAGCGCTGCAGCTTGCTCACATTGCAGGATTGATCCGGTGGATTTTGAAGGTTTTTTCGCTGAACGCATTGGCTCGCTGAAATCTGCGGGCAATTATCGCGTTTTTGCCGATGTTATGCGCCATGCGGGCAGCTTTCCCAAGGCAACGCGTCATCGTGCGGATGGGTCCACTCAGGAAGTTACTGTTTGGTGCTCAAACGATTACCTAGGCATGGGCCAGCACCCGCTTGTCACCGGCGCTATGAAAGATGCCATTGACCAGTGCGGCGCAGGGGCAGGCGGGACGCGC
>JANPBE010000411.1:0-3273 GCA_031430295.1 Phyllobacterium sp. | reverse complement strand
CACCTTGAGATGGGCAACGATTTTTTCAACTTCCTCATCGGTGACAAACGGTCCGTGGACACGCTGAATGCGCCCGCCGCCGGCCATGAACAGCATATCGCCTTGGCCTAGCAACTGTTCAGCGCCCTGTTCGCCCAAAATAGTGCGCGAATCAATTTTGGATGTGACTTGGAACGAAATACGCGTCGGGAAGTTGGCTTTAATTGTACCGGTAATAACGTCAACAGATGGGCGTTGCGTGGCCATAATCACATGGATGCCCGCAGCGCGGGCCATCTGCGCCAAGCGTTGCACTGCGCCTTCGATATCTTTACCGGCGACCATCATCAGGTCGGCCATCTCGTCGATGAGCACGACGATATAAGGGATTGGCTTCAGATCGAGCGCTTCAGTCTCATAGAGCGCCTCACCAGTCACACGATCAAAACCGGTTTGAATGGTGCGGGTTATTTGCTCGCCCTTGGCCTGCGCCTGCGCGACACGTTGGTTAAACCCGTCAATGTTGCGAACGCCCACTTTCGACATTTTGCGATAGCGGTCTTCCATTTCCTTGACTGTCCATTTGAGGGCCACAACGGCCTTCTTGGGATCAGTCACAACGGGCGTGAGAAGATGCGGAATGCCATCATAGACAGATAGTTCCAGCATTTTTGGATCAATCATAATCAAGCGGCATTCTTGCGGCGTTAGCCGATAGAGCAGCGACAAGATCATGGTATTGATCGCAACAGATTTGCCAGAGCCTGTCGTGCCAGCCACGAGCAAATGTGGCATCTTGGCCAAATCGGCAATCACTGCCTCACCATTGATCGTTTTACCAAGTGCCAATGCGAGCTTGGCTTTGGAATTTTCAAACTCTTGGCTCGCCATCAACTCACGCAAATATACCGTTTCGCGGCGAACATTCGGCAATTCGATACCAATGGCATTACGGCCCGGAACCACTGCCACTCGAGCGGCAATCGCGCTCATAGAGCGGGCAATATCGTCTGCCAGGCCGATAACGCGCGAGGATTTGATGCCGGGGGCGGGTTCCAATTCGTACAATGTAACCACTGGACCTGGACGTACTTGGATAATTTCACCGCGCACGCCAAAGTCATCCAGAACGCCTTCAAGCATCCGCGCATTTTGCTCAAGTGCATCTTTGGAAAGTGATGCGTCGCGGGCAACGCTTTTTGGCTCGCCGAGGAAATGAAGCGATGGCTTTTCAAAGCCGACTTCCGAAATCAACGAGCCTTGCGCCTCGCGGGTGACACGGGCGCCCGGTTTTGGCCGCGCGACATCTGATTGCACGCGGCTAAGAGGTTGCTCCATCACGCGATTATCGACCATGGCTCGGGTCGAGATGCCCTGAGGTGCGGCGCGAGTCGCGGCGGCCTTAGGCGCGCTAACGACGTGTGGTACGTCAAACTCTTCGTCTTCGTCGATAAAATCATCATCTTCAAACTGCGTGTCCTGCTGTGTCTTGGCAGGGGCAGCGCTCGGTGTTGCGACTTTAGCGTAGGAAAACTCCGGCTCTTGTTTCATGCGCGGTGCCGCTGGCGCGTCGTCTTCATAATCATCGTAGGCAACCTGCCGAGGCGCTTGTTGCGTGCGTATTTTTTGCGTTCCCATCATTGGATCAGTTGAATTACGCGCCGCCCACTGACGTGCAACATAGGAGCGAAGCGAGTACCAGTAGTGGGTTAGTGCGCCAAGTGCGAACGAGCCACCGTCGCTATCTTCCTCATCAAACATATCGTCATTATCTTCGCGTGCTTGTTCGCTGACTTCAGACATTTTGCCTACAACGCTTGAAGCGTATGCAAGGCAATAAGTGGCTGGTGCAAATAGTAGAATGCCTGTCAGCGCCGCAAGAATTCCAGCAGGAGCGCCACCCATCAATAGGCCCGGGATTTGTAATATTTTATCGCCAAGTACACCGCCAACACCCACAGGCAGTGGCCAGCTAACGGGCGCTTTGAAACAAGCAAGCACAGACGCCATCAACAGCCCGCCACCTACAAAGGCAAAGATGCGGCGTGGTTTCATCGTTATATCGCGGCCACGTGCCATGAAAAATCCGATTAGCAGTACAGGTACCAGCATTGGCACGCTAGCAAGCCCGAAGAATTGCATCATCAGGTCGGCAAAAATCGCGCCTGTGGACCCCAAGGCGTTAACGGTAATATTGCCCGTTGCATGGCTGAAACTTGGATCAGCCACATTCCATGTAGCCAGCGCAGCGACAGCCGCCAGCACGGCAATCATCACGGTTATGCCTGCCAGAGCTTCGGCTTGACGCCATAAAAAACTGTTCATGCCTTGCGGACTAACGACATTTCGCTCCATCTTGGAACGATTCATCTGGTTATTTGACGCCGTTGTCGCTGAAGGACGCATGTCCATACCCCGTTAAAAAGCCTACTCGCCGCGCGAAGCACAGCATCATCCACCAACGACCTTAAGCGCGTGATGGTAAAGAGCTTGTTAACCATGGGTGTTAGAACGGCATTAAATTATGAAACGCGATACATTCTAGAACTGAGAATGAGCGCAACGGCGGAGGACAAAAAAGAGCCCGGCTGCCCGGGCTCTAAAGTAGCGATAATGGAAAATACCAAAATCGCGACGGGAGGATGAGTGCCGGCGGTTGGTCCGCCGGAACTGCTATCAGAAAAACTTAGTTATAAGCGCGCTCGCCGTGAGACGTAATGTCGAGGCCTTCGCGCTCTTCTTGTTCAGCAACACGCAGACCAATTGTCGCTTTGAGGATGTAAAGCGCAGCGAGTGAAACGATTGCCGACCAGATGATAGACACTGCGACACCCCAGAACTGGGAGGTCAACTGACCGATCATCGAGTAGGCGGCAACAGCGTCTGCGCCGTAATCATACACGCCGGAACCACCGAGCGCAGGGCTAACGAAGATACCTGTCAGCAACGCGCCAACAATACCACCGACACCGTGGACACCGAACACATCCAAACTGTCATCATAGCCGAGCTTAGATTTGAGGACCACGACCGCCCACAGGCAGACGAGACCGGCAATCGCGCCGATAGCGATTGCACCCATTGTTCCGGCATAACCGGCCGCAGGAGTGATCGCAACGAGACCTGCAACGGCGCCTGAAACCGCACCAAGAAGGCTTGGGTGACCACGGGTAAGCCATTCGCCAAACATCCAAGCAAGGGCGGCAGCCGCAGTCGCTTCAATGGTGTTCAGGAAGGCTTGAGCGGTCAAACCATTGGCCTCAAGGTTTGAACCGGCGTTGAAGCCGAACCAAC
>JANPBE010000410.1:0-2096 GCA_031430295.1 Phyllobacterium sp. | reverse complement strand
GCATAAATACGGCGGCCAAAGGTAGTGCGCGTGGTCAAAAACACAAACAAAGCAATCAGCGCGAACATGACGATGAGAACGTTTGGCAGGCCTTTATATTGCGCCATCAAAAAACTGAACCCAAGGAAGGCGAAGGCGATAAGCGCGTTGCGTGCCAAGAAAATAATATCCGGCTCTTCGGCAAGGCCATGTTCTTGCTGATTACGCCGGTCTTTGATGTTGAAATAAATGATAAGGCCAGTGGTAATTGCGCCTATGATAAGGGCTAAAAAATTAAACGGTGCGCCAAACAACGTGCCGTTAGTAAAGTCAGGCACGAAGCCGGAGCTCAGCGCCTGAAATGCTTTTGGGAACGGACCGACCGATGCGCCGCCAAGAACAGCCAGCGCCAAGCCTTTGAAAATCAACATGCCAGCCAATGTGACAATAAAGGCCGGTATTTTGTAGTAGGCGATGAAATAGCCCTGTATCGCGCCAATGAGGCCGCCGAGCGCAACGCATAGAATAATTGTCGAGATAAAATCGAACTTATAGCCACCAATTGATCCGGCGATAAACGGCGTTGTTCCCGTCATCATCAAGGCGGCAATTGCGCCAACAAATCCGGCGACCGAGCCAACCGACAAGTCAATATGGCCAGCCACAATGATGAGCAACATGCCCAGCGCCATTATGATGATGTAGCTGTTTTGCAAAATCAAATTGGTCATATTGACCGGTTTAAACAGCGTGCCATTGGTGGTGAACTGGAAAAACACCATGATTACGGCCAGCGACAGCAACAGCGCGTAGTCACGGATGTTGCTTTTAATAAAGCGGGCGATGTCTGGCTTGGTTTGCGTGTTTACGTCGCTCATGGTTCTGCCCTCAAGATTTCATAATTGCGCGCATAATTTTTTCTTGGCTCGCGTCTTTTGTCGCCATTTCGGCCACGAAGCGGCCCTCGTTCATCACGTAGATTCTATCTGAAATGCCAAGCAATTCGGGCATTTCGGACGATATTACGATCACCGCTTTGCCAGCCTCCGCCAGCTCATTGATGATGCCGTAGATTTCATATTTCGCGCCCACATCAATGCCGCGCGTCGGCTCATCCAAAATCAAAATGTCCGGGCCGGAGAACAGCCATTTTGACAAAACGACTTTCTGCTGATTGCCGCCGGACAGATTGACCGTAGTTTGAAACACGCCGGATGAGCGGATGCGCAAATCCTTGCGATATTTGTTGGCGACAGACAATTCCTTCAAATCATCAATTACAGCGTGGTTCGAAACGCCTTCAAGATTGGCCAGCGTGATGTTGTGTTTAATATGGTCGATCAGAACGAGGCCGTAAGTTTTGCGATCTTCCGTCACATAGGCAAGGCCAGCCTTCATCGCTTTCGGGATGGTCGAAACATCCGCGACTTTGCCGTGGATTTTCACTTCACCGGAAATCTTCTTGCCGTAAGCACGGCCAAAAATTGACATGGCAAATTCGGTACGCCCTGCCCCCATGAGACCGGCTATGCCGACCACCTCGCCTGCCTTCACATTAAGCGAGACGTTCTTGATCATCTGCCGTTCGGTGTGAAGCGGATGGAAGCAATTCCAATCCTTTACCTCAAAAATAGGTTCACCAATTTTCGCATTTCGCGGCGGGTAGCGATCATTCATGTCACGCCCGACCATGGCCTTAATGATGCGGTCCTCGCTGATTTCTTCTGCGTGGCAATCCAGAGTATCCACCGTCATGCCATCGCGTAGAACGGTGATACGGTCCGCGACTTTGGAGACTTCATTGAGCTTATGGGTAATCAAAATAGAGGAAATACCCTGCGCCTTAAACTCCATTAGAAGCGCGAGAAGCGCATCGGAATCGGTCTCATTCAAGCTCGAAGTCGGCTCATCCAATATGAGCAGCTTCACGTCCTTGTTAAGCGCTTTGGCGATTTCTACCAGCTGCTGCTTGCCCGTGCCGATGTTAGTAATCAGCGTGTTTGGATGTTCCTTGAGGCCAACCTTGGCCAGCAGGCCCTTGGTGCGGGCAAACGCTTCGAACCAGTTGATGATGCCATTTTTTGCAGGTTCATGGCCAAGGAAAATATTTTCAGCAA
>JANPBE010000409.1:0-6038 GCA_031430295.1 Phyllobacterium sp. | reverse complement strand
TTGTAGGTCGAGGCAGTGAAGCTAATCTGTGACTTCACGACTCTGGATTCCGGGTTCCGCGATGCGGCCCCGGAATGACTGGCTATGGAGGCTGATGCCATCACTTCGCCTCCTGCTTTTGCGCTACCGACCCACGAACCGTCATTCCGGGGCGGCGGAGCCGAACCCGGAATCCAGAGCTGTGACGCTGGAGAATGGTCACAAATGTTGATGTGTTTTTGTAGGTCGAGGCAGTGAAGCTAATCTGTGACTTCACGACTCTGGATTCCGGGTTCCGCGATGCGGCCCCGGAATGACGGGCTATGGAGGCTGACGCCATCACTTCGCCTCCTGCTTTTGCGCTTCTCTTTGCGCCCAGAGTTGCTGGAACGTGCGCGACTGAGGCGCTGGTAGATCGCGCCATTTGGTCCAGCCGCCTGCCAGTGGCAGAGACTTAAAGCGACCCTTGCCGCGCCCGAGAGTGGACAAAACTGGAATGCCGAGTGACATGGCAAATTGATAAAGCCGTGGCCGCTTGGCGAAAAACGCCCAGACGCCGAGGCCGTAGCGGGCGGTTTTGCTGTTCAAATGCTGCTCAAACTCCCGCTCGCGCCAGTGGCGCATCATTTTTGGCAGGGGAATTTTCATCGGGCAGACGCTCTCGCAGCGCCCACAAAATGTCGAGGCGTTGGGCAAATGTCCAGCTTCTGCAACCCCGATAAGCGAGGGCGTTAGCACCGCGCCCATGGGGCCGGGATAGACCCAGCCATAGGCGTGGCCGCCGATGGAATGATAGACCGGACAATGGTTCATGCACGCGCCGCAGCGAATGCAGCGCAGCATGTCTTGATATTCCGTGCCGATCATTTTCGTGCGGCCATTATCCAAAATCACGACGTGATAGGCCTCCGGCCCATCCGGATCGCCCTTGCGGCGCGGGCCGGTGGAGAGCGTGGTATAGACCGACATATCCTGACCAGTCGCCGAGCGGGCCAGCACGCGCAAGATTTGGCTTACATCGGAAAGCGTAGGTACAATTTTTTCAATTGTAGCAATCACGATATGCATTTTCGGCAGAATTTGCGTGAGGTCGCCATTGCCCTCATTGGTGACGATGACGGAGGTTCCGGTCTCAGCAATGAGAAAATTAGCGCCAGTTACCCCGACATCAGCATCGAAATATTTCTGCCGCAAAATGTGTCTGGCTTCATTGAGAAGCGTCACTGGCTCGGTCAAATCGCGGTTCACATCAAGATGCGTATGGATGCGGCGGAAGTCCTCTTCCACCTGATCCTTGGTCACATGCACGGCAGGCGCAATGATATGGCTAGGCTTTTCGCCGCGCAGCTGGATGATGTATTCGCCAAGATCCGTCTCAACAGGCACAATGCCATTGGCCTCAAAATGCTCGTTCAGCTCAATCTCTTCCGAGACCATGCTCTTGCCCTTGGTCACGGTTTTAGCGTTGGCATCGCGGCACAGTTTAAGGATAATATCGCGTGCATCCTGCGCGGTTTCGGCAAAATGCACATGCCCGCCGCTGGCCTCCACCTTGGCAACATAGGCTTCGAGATAAAGATCGAGATGAGCCAGCGTATGGTCTTTAATGGCTTTGGCATTGTCGCGCAGCGCTTCAAATTCCGGCAGGGCTGATACCGCTGCCGCGCGCTTGTCGATAAAGCCATTGCGCACATGGCCCATGGCTTTTTGCAAGTTTATGTCGGCAAGCGCCTCTACGGAATTGGCTTTGAAACGGGGGGAAGTGGAGTGAACGGTGGTCATGATGCCTCTCCAATCGCGGGCGTATCAGTCATCCCCGCCAGTACTTCCGCCACGTGCCGCGCCTTGATGGTGGACCCTTCACGCTTCAATTTTCCGGCCATATTCATCAGGCAGCCAAGATCACCCGCCAGCAAAGTCTCCGCGCCGGAAGCTTTAATATGTGTGGTTTTTTCCGAGACAATCTTGTTAGAAATGTCCGGATATTTGACGCAGAAAGTGCCACCGAAACCACAGCATACATCGGGGTCTTTCATCTCCGTGAGCGTGAGCCCCTCAATGCTATTGAGCAATTTGCGTGGCTGTTTTTGAATGTTGAGTTCGCGCAAGCCCGAGCAGCTGTCGTGATACGTCACGCTGCCATTGTGGCTGACATTGAGGTTTGAGACGAACATCACATCGGTGAGAAATGACACGAGTTCATACGTCTTGGCGCTGAAGGCTTTGGCACGCGCTTCCCACTTGGCGTCGCCAACAAACAGTTCGCCATAATGCTTGGCCATCATACCGGTGCAAGAACCAGAAGGGGCTACGACATAATCATAGTCTTCAAACGCCGTGATAACTTGCGCAGCGATATCGCGAGCGTCTTTCTTATCGCCGGAATTAAACGCTGGCTGGCCACAGCATGTTTGGGCAACAGGCACATCCACTTCGCAGCCCGCGTCTTCCAATAGTTTGACCGCAGAGAACCCTACGCTGGGCCGGAACAGGTCCACAAGACAGGTAACGAACAGTGCCACAGTTGGTTTTTTCACTTGTTTAGTCACGCTTGGCTTGCCTTCTTCTGGGTAACAGGTCTGCGGGTATTGTTGCGCTGTTGCAGCCGCATGGTGGAAAGCCGCTGCCATTCGCCGCTGCGCTGCGCTTCAGTCATGCAGGTCTCTACGAAGTTGATGTGCTCGCACGCACGCTGGCGCGACAGCGCCGCATCGCCGGAAATAATCGCTTCAGCCAGCGCCTTATGTTGCGCCAAAAGCGCATCGCGCGCGCCGGGGAATCCGTAAATCAGCGAGCGATTATAAAACACGCCATCCTCGTGCAGCCGGTAGCAAGAGCGCAGCGTGTGCAGCAAAATAATATTGTAGGCGCACTCGCCAATGGCATAGTGAAACTCAAGATCAATCCGCGCTTCCTCATCAAAGCGCTCGATTTTGTGCGCCGCTTCCATCTTGTCGATGATGGATTGCAGCATTATCCGGTCGTTCGCCGTGGCGCGTGTCGCGGCGTAGCCAGCGGCAAGCGCTTCGATTTCTCGACGATATTCCAGATAGTCGAACGTCGCTTTCGGGTGCGATCCGATCAAATCCACCACGGGTTTGGAGAACACCTGACCGATGATATCGGCAATAAAAGTGCCGCCGCCGTGGCGCGTTATGATGAGCCCCTTGTCCTCAAGCTCTTTCAACGCATCGCGCAAAATCGGACGCGACACCTCAAATTGCAGCGCCAGCTCACGCTCGCCAGGCAACTGGTCACCCACCCGCAAAATGCCCTCCAAAATGCGCTCTTCGATTTGCGAGACTACATCATCGGCAGTGCGCGTGTGGCGTATGGGTTTGAAAATTTCGACGGACATAGAAGCTCCTATTGGTTCACAATAATGCTTCACCAAAACTGGTCAAGTAATTTTGCCACTTAACCTGCGACAAATAGGCATCTGCCTTCAATCGATTTTATCTTGGACACTTCCGACATCACGCGGCACACACAATTCACTGCCGCATTTCGACGGATTAGAAAAACCGCGTTTTGTTCAAACCAGAAGAAACGACGGGGGTCGATATGGACGGATCAAGCGAAGCAGATGAGATGCGGTTGCCGACCGGCACAGTGCTGGGCTTTGCGGCCAATCATCAGCGCCCTGCCGCGCTTGGCGAGGTTCACGCCAGACCCTATCCACTAATTTCCGCGCCGCGTTTGCTCATTCAGTTGGCGTTTTTCACCGAGGCCGGTTTCGTGGTGGACCATGCCGTGCTTTCGGATTTAAGCCGCGCCGCAGGCGTTGCCCCGCCGGATAGAAGCGCGCGCCACCATATTTTGAACTATGGCGCGGGCACGCTGCGCTGGGAGCGGCACACCGAGTTTTCGACCTATCTTTACGAAGGCCCGATTAGTAATGGCAACGGCAACCATGAGCATCCGTTCGGCTCAGGCTTTTCCGCGCCGGGAACCGTGATTTCCGGTATCCGTTTAGAAATTCACAAGCGCCCGCGCGATACGAAAAAATTCTACGCCGCCTATGATGTGGCGAGCCTTTGCGCCTCTGAAATCGAAAATGGCACGGCGACAATTCTGACTGACTTTCGCCAGGATGCCGATGGCCTCACGCGCCTGACGATCTTGGACGGCGGACTGACACCCGCCCGTATTGGCGCGCTGGCGCAGCGCCTAATCGAAATTGAAACCTACCGCACGCTGGCCATGCTCGGCCTGCCGCTGGCGATTTCGCTCTCCACCCGTATTCGCAAAATGGAAGACCGACTGGCGGCGCTAACGCTGGAAATGAAAGATGGCGAAGGCCGCGACAACGCGCATTTGCTCGAACAGCTAACCGAGCTTGCCGCTGAGCTGGAAGCCGATGCGGCATCCTCGCTCTATCGGTTCGGAGCCAGCAAAGCCTATGATGGCATCGTTCTGGAACGCCTTGAAGCGCTGGAGGAAAAGCCCGTTGAGGGCTACGAAACGCTGGCAGCATTCCTGCAAAAGCGTATGGCCCCCGCCATGCGCACGTGCCGCTCCGTGGAGGATCGCCAAGCGAACCTTTCGCGCAAACTCACCCGTGCTGCGAACCTTTTGCGCACATGGGTGGACGTCGCGTTGCAAAACCAGAACAGCGATTTGCTAACATCAATGAACCACCGCGCCCGCCTGCAGCTACGCTTGCAGCAGACGGTGGAGGGCCTCTCTGTGGCCGCCGTTTCCTACTATGTCGTCGGCTTGTTTTCCTATCTCGCCAAAGGTGCGGAAGGCCATTTAGACGGCCTGTCCCCATCGCTGCTGACAGCGCTATTTGTGCCCGTGGCATTGCTGGCAATTTGGCTGGTGGTAAGGCGGATACGAAATCATCATAATGAGAGCGAAAGCTGATTTCATAATCTTGCCATCATGGCATGTGTCTTTCAGACCATGATAAATCGTCGAACTATGATAGTTGGCTTTCTCGGGGGCGGGGCGGTAAGTGCATATGCGGCACTGACTTTGCGCCCGCAGTGGGGCCAAGTTGTCCGTGCCTATACAACTAAGCCTGATGCCCCCATACCCGTTGATGACAGCCATGCCTTTGCCCATGCTGCTGGTTGGGCAAAAAAGCTAATTGCTGCGGCCGAAACTCAAATAGGCAAAACGCTTTCCTATGATCCAGCCTATACCCAAATCGCCTATCCCGGCGGCGATGTGCCCATCGAGCGTGGTGTCTGCACTGATGTTATCATTCGGGCCTATCGCGAAGGCCTAGGTGTGGATTTGCAGAAGCTCGTTCACGAGGACATGGCAGCAAACTTTTCCAAGTATCCCCATAAATGGGGTCTGACAAACCCGGACAGCAATATCGATCATCGGCGAGTGCCGAACTTGCAAACATTTTTTGCCCGCCAAAACTCGTCAGTCCCACTTTCGTTGGATGGCAAGGACTATCGGCCGGGCGATGTGATAACGATGAATTTGCCGGGAAATTTAACCCATATTGCGTTGGTAACTCACCGCCCCACGGCGGATGCCCAGAGGCCCCTTTGTGTTCATAATATTGGAGCCGGGGCCCGTCTTGATGATACGCTATTCGCGTTTGAACTGACGGGCCACTATCGTTTCAATCCGGTTGCGGCGTAAGTTTTTCGTTTTCCAAATGCGTTGACAGGCTTCCGCCCATAGCATCACTATGGGGCTCGTCCCTCCCAACGACATGGATTCGCCATCGTGACCGCACCTAAGACGCTTGTTTTGAACAAGCCATACGCCGCTTTTCTGTTTGATATGGATGGCACAATATTAAACTCCATCGTAGCTGCCGAGCGTGTCTGGACAAAATGGGCGCAGAAGCACGGGCTGGATGTGGCAACATTCTTGCCGACTATCCACGGCGTGCGCGGCTTTGATACGATTTCAAACCTAGGCCTGCCCGGCGTTGATCCGCAAGCTGAGACTGACCAAATTTGCGCCGATGAAATGATTGATTTGGAAGGCATCGTGCCCATTGGCGGCGCGATTGATTTCTTAAATTCCCTGCCACGCGACCGCTGGGCCATCGTCACTTCCGCGCCTAAAGAGCTCGCACTGGTACG
>JANPBE010000408.1:0-2948 GCA_031430295.1 Phyllobacterium sp. | reverse complement strand
GTGGGGTTTTTGTACGAATGTCACTGTGGGGGGCGCCTCGCACCAAGCCCTCAATCATGCCTTCTGCGCCGCCAGCATTTTCTCCACTTCCGCCACCAAATCCGTCTCATCAATCACCTTCTCGCCCGCCTTGGCTTCTTTCCATTCGGCGTTATCGGTGATCGTGGCGGCGATGCGTTTACCTTCTATCAGGTCTTTGATAATCAGCTTGCCCTCTGCCCGCTCGTTGCCGCCTTGGATGATGGCTATGGGGCAGTTGCGGCGGTCGGCGTAGCGCAGTTGCTTGGGGAAATCTTTGGGATTGCCTTGGAACATTTCGGCGCGAATGCCGGAATTGCGCAGCTCTTGCGTCATCTTTTGATAGCGGCCAAGGCTTTCCGTATCTCTGTCCATGACGGTTACCAGCACGGGCGCGATGACGTCGGAGACATCCAGCTTGCCGAGGTTTTTCAAGGCCGTCATCAGGCGCGAGACGCCGATGGAGAAGCCGGTGGCCGGAACATCCTGCCCCGTAAAGCGCTTCACCAACCCGTCATACCGCCCGCCGCCGCCGACTGAGCCGAACTGCACCTTTTCGCCCTTTTCATTGGTGACATCGAAGAGAAGTTCGGCTTCGTAAACAGGACCGGTGTAGTATTCGAGGCCTCGGACGACGGAGAGATCAATCTTTACTCGGTCAGCATCGTAGCCACATGATGCTAGCAATTCATCCATTTCGACAAGGGTATTGAGCGCCAGATCAATGTCCCCGGAGGACGGGAAACCATTTGCCTCAAGAAAATACATAAGATCGTGTGTCCACCAATCAAGGTTCCACCAATTCTGGCGACTTTTAGAACGACCCACGAGCTCTATTTTGGCTACCAAACTAGGCTCATCGGAGCGCAGCTGCATATCCGGCCTATTTGGTGCGGATAGCCTCAGGAGAACATTTATTGCAGCTTCACCAAGCCCCGCGCCCTTGGTGAAATCCCCCTTTTCAAATCCATCGCTCCAGCGCCCTACCCCCAGCAACAACCGCACACCTTCGACGCCAAACTTGTCCAGCTTATCAATCGCCCGCAGCACGGTCAGCTTTTGTCCCGTATCAGTGACGCCAATGGCTTCCATCACGCCGTCGAGCACCTTGCGGTTATTCACCCGAATGACGTAATCGCCGCGCGCGATGCCCAGCGCTTCCATCGTATCAGCCATCATCATGCACATTTCGGCATCGGCCTGCACGCCCGGCGCGCCGACTGTATCGGCGTCGAACTGCATGAATTGGCGGAAGCGCCCCGGTCCCGGCTTTTCATTGCGGAACACCCAGCCTTGGCGATAGGTGCGGTAAGGCAACTGTATTTCGTTGATATTTTCGGCGACATGGCGGGCGAGCGGCGCGGTGAGATCATAGCGCAGGCTCATCCATTGCTCATCGTCATCCTGCACCGAAAACACCCCCTCGTTCGGGCGGTCGGTATCCGGCAAGAATTTGCCGAGACAATCGGTATATTCAAACATCGGCGTTTCGACCGGATCAAAGCCATAATGCTCATAAACCTTGCGTATCTGCGCCACCATCTTATCCGTCGCGCGGATATCATCGGGGGTGCGATCCACAAATCCGCGCGGCTGGCGGGCTTTGAGCTTCTGCTGCTTTTTGGGCTTATCGGTCATGATGAATGGAGCCTTCACTATTTGCCGCTTCCTAGCGGAAGGGGGGGCACGGGGCAAGGGTTGTATCCTTGCGTTTGTTTAGATGAATACCTAACTTAGCGTTATGAACCCTATTCGCTTCATTCTGCCCTTGCTTGTCCTCGTCGCCCTCATCGGCGCGCCGTTTGGCATGGGGCGGATGATGGATGGGGCTCACTCACCAGTCCAGCACGCCGCCATGGCAGGTATGGACCATGGCGACATGGTCGGCGGCAAGGCGGGCGACCACAAACCAAATACGCTGCATTTTGTGATGTGCAGCGCCACTGTAGCGTTTCAGGCAGCTGAACCAGTGGCGCAGTTACTGTCCTTTGAGATTGTGCGCCCGCTTATGGATGCGGATGCCGCTCTTCACGGCAATAACCTTCTGCCGCTGACACCGCCTCCCCGCGCCTAATTCCTATTGTCTGAAATTGTATTGCGAACCGCACCCTGCGATATTCGCTCGGACTTTGACATCTAAAAGGAATTTGAAACATCAGAAATCAAACACTTCTAACAGCGCTGTTTGCGCTGGTTATCGGCCTTGCACTTGGCTTCATCGCAGCCCCTAAAATGGGCGGCATGATGGACCATGACATGAGCCAAATGGGCGAAATGAAAATGGAGGGCATGGGCGGTATGGATATGTCCAAGCCCAAGGGAAGCCAAGGTCCGGCTTCGCTTGCCTTCGCCAAAGCCAACAGTGACATGCACACCGGTATGGCCATTGAGTTTTCCGGCAATACGGATGTGGACTTTGCCAAAGGCATGGTTCCGCACCATCAAGGCGCGATTGAAATGGCCAAAATCGAGCTGCAATATGGCAAGGATGCCGATATGCGCAAACTTGCAGAAGGCATCATCGCTGCGCAGGAAAGTGAAATCAAATTCATGAATGAGTGGATTGCGAAAGCAAAATAACAGCCGCGCTGGCGGTGTGGAAATGCACCGCCAGTTTTATTTTAGGAAATAGGTCAGCGCTTTGGCGATGCAATGGCGCAGTTCTTCCTCGGGCAGCGGCTTTGTCACATCAACAATAATCCCGCGTTTGCCTTCGAAGTTTAGCTGCGGGTACAGCTCGCGGAACTCGTCAATCAGCCCCGTATGACAGATGAAAAGCAGCGCCACGCGGCCATCTTTGCGCGGGGCGAGACGTACTGAACTGCCGATGTTTTTCTTTTGCGGCGTATAGCTTGGCTCGCCCCATTTCAGGCTTTCTTCCAGCGGGCCTACCCGTGGCAGACTGGCGGTGGTATCCAATATTAAGTGGC
>JANPBE010000407.1:0-2050 GCA_031430295.1 Phyllobacterium sp. | reverse complement strand
TGGCGCGCCAGTCGCGCAGGAACAGAAACACTACCACGACGGACAGCAATGCGCCTTCAACCAGCGAACTCATCGCCGCTTCAAAGTTACCGCGCGTATAGCTCACATTATCGTCAACGTTTGAAAAGTTCACATCAGGATGGGCTTTTGCCATATCTTTGATTGCGGCTTCGACTTTGTCGGCTACGCTCACATCGCTCTCGCCTTTGGCGCGGAAAATGGAGAAGGCTACAACAGTCTGGCCGTTGTTTGTCGCGAAGCTTTTCGGATCGCCCCAGCTATCTTCGACCGTTGCGATATCCGAAAGGCGCACGGTGCGTCCACCGCCAATTGGAATTTCAGTCGCTGATAAATCATCAATCGTGCGTGAACCGCCAAGCGTGCGAATGGCTTGTTCGCGGTCACCAATGTCCCCTCGCCCGCCGGTCAAATCGGCATTCATGCCACGCAAGGATTGATTAACGGTGGCCGCTGTAATGCCAAGCGCCATCATGCGCTGCGGGTCGAGACTGACGCTGACTTCGCGCTTCACGCCGCCGTTACGGTCCACACGGCCAACACCTTTGACACCTTGCAGCTTGCGTATGACTGTGTTGTCCACGAACCACGAAAGCTCTTCAATGGTCATCTGCGGCGCGGTTACGGCATAGGTCTGAATTGACTGCCCTTCGACATCAATCGAATTGACAATCGGCTGGCTGGCAGTGGCAGGTAGCGACGAGCGAAAACGCTCGATGGCATCTTTCACGTCGCTTACAGCCTTCTGAGTTTGCACCTCAAGACGGAATTCGATGACGGTTGTCGAGCGACCTTCATTAACCGTGGATGTGATATTTTTGACGCCTGTAATATTTGCGACGGCATCCTCAACAGTCTTGGTGACCTGCGTTTCAAGTTCAGTTGGGGCGACACCGGGATCCACGACTGTGACTGAGACGAGCGGAATATCAATCAGCGGAAAGCGTGTTACGGGCAGGTTCATAAAGCTGGTTATGCCGAGCGCAACGAGCACTACAAACAGCAGCACTGACGGCATGGGGTTGCGGATAGACCAGGCGGAAAAATTCATTTCACCGCTCCTGTCTGTTCAACCGCGGCAATGGCGGTGACATGGTCGCCATTGGCGATGAATGTTCCAGCACGTTCAACCACGTCCTCGCCTGCGACTGCGCCTTCCAGAATTTCAACATATTTGCCAGCACGAATGCCCAGTTTTACCTTACGGGTTTCAACAACACCGTCTTTGACGATTTGCAAAAAGGCTTCCTTGGAAGCGTAAATCAAACCTGATGCCGGCACGGAGAGTGCGTCACGATTGGCAATTTGGATATCTATATTGGCAAACGCGCCCGGGCGAATACGCGGATCGGCATCCAGTTCGACACGGACTTTGCCCAGACGCGAGGCGGCATCAATTTCGGGATCTACGCGGCGGACTTTGCCTTTGATTGGCTCATCCAGCCCTGAAAGATTGAGCGTTGCGGGCATATCGACGGCGATGCGTGGCAATGCGTTTTCTGCGACATCAGCGACAGCCTCATATTTGCCATCGCGGGCAATGCGGAACAGTGGACCTGCTCCGCCAGAAACCACCGCGCCTAGCTGGGCGTTACGCGCCAAAATCAAACCATCGGCAGGAGCTTTCACCTCGGCCTTGGAAATACGAAGTTCAACTTCTTTGCGTTGCGCGGCGACAAGCCCGCCTTGAGCTTTTGCAGCCTCCAGCCCTTGCTGGGCTGTGTTCAACTTGGCTTTCGCGCTGTCATAGGCATTCGTAGCGGTATCGCGTGACGCGGAGGTTGTGACGCCGGACTTTGCTAGCGAAACGGCACGTTCAAACTGGTCCTTGGCCTGCTTGACGCCCACTTGCGCATCAATAATTTGCGCCTCGGCTTGTGCCACCGACGCTGCATTCTGTGCTTGTTGGGCTACATTTTGCGCCAACTGGGTTTCCAAACTGGACGTATCCAACCGCGCCAGTACATCGCCAGCTTTGACGACGTCGCCAACATCAGCGGATAATTCTGTTACTAAAAGTCCGGCCACATCG